>CAKZTD010000081.1 GCA_937921595.1 uncultured Saprospiraceae bacterium | reverse complement strand
AAAATTCGCCTCCATAAAGCGAAGAAACTTCTTCAAAGCACAGCATTAAATGTCTCCGAAATTGCTTACGACCTTGGCTTTACCGACCCTAACTATTTTTCTAGAGCTTTTAGTAAAGAATTTGGAGCTCCTCCAAGTTCTCTTCGTAAATAATTGATTTTCAGTATTTTAAAATTTAATTCCCTCGTAGATGCAAAGCAGATGCTACGCTTTTTCGGGCTTACGCAATCCTCGTCCATCTATTTGAATGCCTCGTCCAGATGATTGAATCCAATCATCCGCACCTTTATGCTATCAAAAGAAAGTGAATTTTTTACTTCTTTTTTTTAACCCCAAAAAACCTTATGAAGGCAAAGATGAAAAAATCTATTCCTGATTTTATTACTAATTTATTAACCCTAAAAATTTTAAAATGGCTTTTAAATCCACAGTGGTAGATCTTCCCAATACACTAAAAGATCCCACACAACCTAGTTCACTTCAAAATGGAGAAGAAACCAAAGTAGGTGCCTCCAAAATAATTCCTTACCCAGTATCCGAAAATATCAGAAACTTTTGGAACGGGGACGGACCTGCCTATCAAAATCATGGAAGGATTAACGATGTTAGACTACTGGAAAATATGAATGATTACTCGAATAGACATATGAAAGAAATACTGTTCGGTAATGGTAAAAAAATGATTGATTATCTCTCTAAGTTTTCAAACTTAGGTTACCGGATTTCCCGGACACAATGGTATGAAATTTATGATCATTTTCAAGTAGCCAAAGGAGATTCAAAAACAAGAGAAATAAGTAAAATTTTCAGTACTTCTGCTAGTCAGACGAATGATACCAGCCGTACTTTAGGAGTTACTGTTGGTAGCAATACAACGGTGAAAGCTGGTGCTAAAGCTTCGGTAAGTGCATCCTATGGTTCCATTTCAGGGAAAGCAGAAGTCTCTGCAGAATATCAACACGTCAACTCCAAGACCTTCAAGGATGATTTATACATGGGAGAGTCTTCAAGCAAAACGAATAGCCAAGGATACACTTTAACAGAAACGGATGATTATTCGGGAGGAGAGAAGGGGAGACTCTATGTTTTCTTCCAAATTGTAGATCGGTTTTTATTAGAACGAATTGATCATAAAACAAAAAAACTTATAAATGTTAATGATGATTTTGGAATCCTTTCCGATGTAAAAGTTTACGGACAGATATGGGAAAAGAATTATGATTACAAATAATCTTTGATTTAATTATTTCCCCAATTATAAAAATTTACAAAAATGAAAAGAATGAAAAATAAGAATAATAAACCTTATATCGAAATTCCAGAAAAATTACAACCTGATGCTTTTCAACCTTATTCCATTATACCTAAAGGAGATTGGGTTGACATAGGGAGTTCCTCCTTGGCTGCCCATGATGTCAAGGACAAAGCCTTGTCAAAAGTTGCTGCATCGTTCGGCAATGCGCCAAATCAGGAAGGAGAAGGTAACATGCAAGAAGCTTCTAATAAACTTCAAGAGCTAGAAACCCTACTGGCAATGGTAAATAATAAAGGCTACACTTTAAATCGTAAACAGCGTTTTGAGGTAATTGATCAGGTTAGTATTCCTTCTGGGCACAGCGATAAAATAACAACTGCGGTTTATCTTGGAGTACAACATGATCAAAGTCATCATGAGCGTGGTATCGATGTACTTGGTCTGAACCTCGGAGTATATAAACTAAGCGAAAACTCGATGACCATTAACGCAATGCCTATGTTCAAAGACAAAGACCTTAGTCAGATACCTTACCAATCGGCCTTTGCAAATTTTGAGGATAAAGATGAAGAGACTATTGAAAAGTCGGAGCCAGAAGAAGCATCGTTGGGGCTTTTAGTTTTAGCTATGAACGATCGGGTGATTACTCATAAAAGCCATGAACAAAATGCTAAACGACTTCAGGAAGATGCCTTTCTTGTCATGACCGATGGAGAACTAGAGGAGGGAATGCATGGACAGCAAATGAGCTTTGCGATCAATGGCGGTGACACTGGGGCCAGGTATGTCTTATATCAATTGGTGGATCACATCTCCATTACTAGGAATCAAGAAATTGAAAATGTTTCTCCCGTGGTTTATGAAGGACATTTTCGACATGCAGTTTTGACTGCTCGCTATCCTTTTGAGGGTTAAGTTGTTGTCTGGAAAACTTTAGCCTAAAAAATAATTCCGTTTATCTAGGGTTTAAAAAAGGACGGAATCCAGGTGTCAGAAAGTAATACAGTAATAACGATCGGATAGTTTCGAAATATTTTTATTGAAATAATCCGATCGTTTTTCGACATCGTTTAAATATATGCTAAAGACTCGTTTAGGTTTTAAATAGAGACGAAGAGAGAAGACAAAGATAAATTTTCAGTATCTTGAATTAAAATAATCAAACCCCAAAATAAAATGTCAGGAAGGCCACACCTCCAAACTCAGGAACAGAGTACTCCTAGTGAACGCTTTTTAAAAGAAGCTGAAAAAGTATCT
>CAKZTD010000080.1 GCA_937921595.1 uncultured Saprospiraceae bacterium | reverse complement strand
ACTAAATTTTTCAACATAAGATTATCATTTTTTAAGAAATTGCTTTACAGCAACTTGGTCTTTATGCACCACCCGAATGGCATACACTCCAGTGTACAAATGCTCCAAAAAGATTCGAACTTTTCCAATACTAAAATCATTATAAGCCACAGGAATGATTGCTCCTTTCATGTCTAATAATTCAACCCGAGCACCTTCTTGTTCGAGGAGTTCACCCTCAACATCTATGTAGTAATTGGCAGGATTTGGAAAAATGCTGATCTCCTCCTTGGGTAAATCAGGAAAAATTTCTTCACATTGATTCTCTTCATAGAAAAAACGATAAATTTTAAGGTTTTGACCTAGCGTTTCCGTTACTCTTTCCGTCCTACGATCCTCACAATCATATTTATAAAAACTTTTAGTAATCCCTAGACTAGGCTCCTCCCAAGTAACATATTGGGTTCTTCTATACTCTTCAGTTTCTATCAGTAAATCACGATCATTATAGTGGTTTATATAAAGGATGCTATCTGTATGTAACAAGGAGCCATTCAAATCATTTTCTAAAACGGATAATAAAACACTATCCCCATTTGCTTCAATTTTTAATGAATAGAATAAGGTCCATACTTCTCTATCACTAGATTGAAAACGCTCCTGTAAAATCGGATAAGTCTGCTCATCATTATAATGATAATGAATACTATCATAAGAGGGAAACCATTGATAATCATAAACTACTGCTTGTGTTCGTTCTAAATTATCGAGATAATTTATTTCTCTATCTGTAATTTCATACGCCTCAATGATTGAAGAATACCGGTAATTGTTTTTTTCAATTTGATTACCCAAATAAATCCATTCAGATCGAGTAGACGGTTTAAAAATGCCATCTCCTTCAAAATCGTAGTTCTGATCTTCCAAAATAATTTTGCAAGATATGCTATCATATTTTGTAACCTTTTGACTTTCATCATGTGTCCTTCCTCTTGTTTCTACTTTTGTAACTAGACAAGCATCATGATAAAAATAATTGGTTTCTTCTTTTCTAAATACCTCTCCATTTTCATTAAAAAAACTGTTTTTGGAGTATGAAATTTCCCCATCTTGATATTGACAATCTTTCTCTTTCCTCAGGAAAGGTTCACCATCCGGAAATCGATAATCTTTATAATTAAGCATTTCACCATCTTCATTATAAGTATAGAGTTCATCTGTTTTCAGAACTTCATTTCCTAAAGAATCTTTGTTATGAAATAAGGCTTCTACTTTGTAAGGTTGATCTGGGTATAAGACCTGACAATAAATCTTATGATTAAACATAAATGCAAGCATAAAAAAGCTAAATAGCATTAGCTTTTTATTCTTTTTAAGCAAGACAAGTTCAATTAATTTCATAGTTTTTCAAGCTTATATTTACTTCCTTACAAACTTCCGGCTACTCGTTTTATCCGCTGTTGGAAAATCCGAAGAGATCTCACTTTGCGTTACTTTTCCTGTAGCCGCCCATTCCGTTCCTCTTTTAAAAGTCGTAATGAATCCAACACATTCAAAAGAATAATCATCATGTCCCATTGGAGTATGGAAGACTCTCCCCTTTCCATAATCGATAGTAAAAATTATCGGCTCATGACGACCACTTCCTCCTTGCTCAGCATCCGCATATGACGTTGCTAAAACCTTCATGTTTTCTGCAGGTCCACGAAGTTGGTCGTACAATTCATCTTTGGTGTGTAGCCATTTTTTAGGCATCCCTTTGGTGATTGGATGAGTTTCATCTTTGATATCAATTTGGTATTCTCGCTGTGGACCATGATGACCTCCAGGGCCAGGTGTGGTGTCTCTAACTAAAACATTCTCATCATTATAATAAACATAAGGACCATCCTTTTCCGATCGATCTCCCCAACCTCCAAGGCCTATCATTTTATTAAACTCCAACCATTTCGGCCAGGAATTATCCGCCGCATGAATGACAACCAAACCACCGCCATTTCCTACAAATTGCTCCAATGATTTTTGAGTAGCTTCCGGCCAATCAGAGGCCATCCAACCAAAGTTAGAAACGACGACATCGTATTTTGAAAAGTCGGGATTGTAATTCGGATCAGGAGTAGATTTCTCCATGATCTTTGTTTCAGGCATTCCTTCGATTGGATATAATGGAAGTTTGGATTCTCCTTTCCAGGTGTAAGCAGTTCGAGCAACATCAACTGAATAAAGGCCAGTCTCTTCGAGGTATTGTTTCATCATGACCGTTGACATTGGCCAAACTTCATGATTGTTTTGCCCATCGATGATTAGGGCTTTTAATTGAGGAGATTTAGGCGATTCTACTTTTTGGGTAGCAGAATCAGAATCGGCGGAAGTACATCCGAAAGAAAATAAGAAAAGAAAGATAAGTCCTTTAAGAATGGTTGGTATTCGCATTTTGATCATTTTATATTATCGTTTGATGATCAAAATACGTCTTTTTTAGAAAAATCATGTTGATTTCTACAAAGACATCAGAATCTAATATTTTAGATGATGAATGATGCATAGAAATCAACATGATTTCGCTTATTAATTCCCCTACAGCTCTATCTTCCTACCCTTCGCAGAAACCGCAGATACATTGAAAAAACCAATCGCTTTATCCGAAGGATCCGTACCATTGATTGATTCAATATTCGTTGGAACATTGGCAGGTGGTTCTGCAAAAATACCAGCATCGCCAAGTGTCATTTGCGTCAATGATTGTTCTAAAAATTGGAAGGCATCAGGATTTAGAGAATGAATTTCAACATTGATAGAATCGCCTTCTAACCAAGGAGCAACATCGCTATTATCAGGAGAACCATCTGGAGCATCTGAGTCAGCAGTACGATTGATAAATTGGCGAATCGGTGTAATAAAAATTACGCCATCCACTCCTGAGCCTGGGGTAAAAGCAGCATCCCAAGCAATATTTAATTCTTGAGGTTTGTTTAGAAATTCCCCATTTTTAAAAGACTTGATCCAATAGGCATCTCCTTCTCCGACCATATCTCTGGCGAAAAACTCCGCATAAATCCCAGCAGGATCTCCAAGTTCTTCTTCTCGATCTTCTAGTGTAATCGTATCAATTGGCATGATTCGATTCATACTTGAGACTGCAGTATATTCTTTCCCTGCTGCAGTAGTGATTGACAGCAAATAATTCGTTCCTACATTCCCAAAAGCAGTTCCTGCCGCTGGTGTCCATGAATAGGTTCCGTCGTTATCAGCGTCCAAAAAATCATACGTAGTTCCATCATCTCCACTGATCGATACCGTAGCTCCAGTCTCCGCAGGAGGCGCTGTATTATTAAAATAAGGGATCGTTCTGCTTAACTTAATTGTTTGCTCCGCATCTTGTAAATTATCTACCCAAGCATCAACAACCAATTGATTATCTCCTTCTGCTAAATCTACCGTAATCACATCTTCGCATGAAGAAAACAATGCAATGAAAACGAAGAAATAAATTATATTTTGAAATTTCATTTTTTATATTTTTTTAAAAGTCTTAATTTAAAATACGGATTCAATTAGAATTATTTTTTAATATTCTTTATAAAATTAAAACTTAAAATTATACGAAACAGAAGGAATAAAATTCCCAATTACCGATAGCTGAACTGCTTCAGTAGAAATCGGTTGTCCAGCTATTGGACGATCTTCTTGTTGTTGGAAAAAGATAGAAAAAGGATTTCGTCGATTGTATACATTATAAACACCAATAACCCATTCAGAACTATAACGTTTTCCTTCTTTCTCCTTGCTTTTGATTGTCGTAGAAATATCTAGACGATGATAAGCTGGAATTCTAACATTATTCCGAGAGCCACTTGCTACATTCGGAATCAGGTAACCTTGTTGTTCAAAACGATCTGTTGGAAACGTTGCTGGTGTACCGGAATTAAGCACAAAATTCGCCGAGAAAGTTACTCGCTTATTCAATTCATAAAATCCAGTCATGGACAAATTATGTCTTTGATCGAATCTAGAATCAAACCATTCATCATTATTGATCCCATCCACCTGGCGTTCTGTTTTTGCTAAAGTATAACTCAACCAACCAGTAAATTTCCCTTTCTTTTTTTCTACCTGAAGTTCCAATCCATATGCTCTACCATTGGCATTTAAGAGTTCAGCTTCGAGGAGTTCATTGATAAAAAGGTTGGCTCCATCGATATAATCAACGAGGTTCTCAAAATCTTTATAATAGATTTCTGCAGAAGTAACAAACTTATTGTTCTTGAAATTTTTAAATAATCCAATAGCATATTGATCCGCCATTTGAGGCTTAATATTATTGGTGCTTGGCGTCCAAACATCAACAGGTGTTGCTGCCGTAGAATTGGAAACCAAATGGATATATTGAGACATTCGATTATAGCTTACTTTGAAAGAGGTGCTTTTATTAAACTGGTATTTAACAGAAGCTCTTGGCTCTAGATTGGCGTAATCTTGAATACTTTCTCCTCTACCGAATTCTTCAGAACTCACCAATTCTTTAATTTGACCTGGCTCAGTATCTCTAAATTCATAAGCCGTTCCAGAACCTAAATAATTAAAATACGAGAGTCTTAAACCATAATGCAATGACCATTTCGTATTTATGGTTTGCTCGTTTTCTACAAAAACACCAGCTTCAATAGCGTTCCGCTGATCAAGACTAAAATTACTCGTTTCCCCTTCACTAACACCAAGTGCATTTCCTGGAAAAAAGTTATACAGAATTCCTTGACCACCGAATGTCAATAAATTATTGGTGTTTATATAATAGGACATATCTGCCTTTAAACTATAATTTACAATGTTGGCATCCCAGTCAAAGCTGTTTTCTGCAGTATTTCCAAAATTGATTTTATAATCATAATTAGAATAATAAGCAGTAAAGTTTGAAAACAGTCGATCATTAAACAAGTGATTCCAACGGAAAGTCGTTGTCGCATTTCCCCAGTTAAATCCTGCTGCATCTCCAAAACCAAAATTATCTCGACCTAAATAACCTGATAAATAAATCCGGTTTTTCTCATTGATTTTATAATTTGTTTTTAAAGTTAAATCATAAAAATTCAATCTAGAATCCGCAAGACTTCCTGATAAAAAAGGTTTTGCTAAAACATCAATATAAGATCTACGTGCAGCTATAATAAATGAAGCTTTATCTTTAATGATCGGTGCTTCAACAGCTAAACGACTGAAAATCAAACCAACGCCACCAGAGACTGCCAACCTTTTGCTGTTTCCTTCTTTCATTCTTACATCAAGGATCGAAGATAATCGACCACCATATCGAGCAGGAATTCCTCCTTTATATAATTTTACATCTTTTACTGCATCTGGATTAAATACAGAAAAGAAACCAAACAAATGAGAAGAATTATAAACGGGAGCCTCATCTAATAAAACTAAATTCTGATCAACTCCACCTCCACGAACATTAAATCCTGTGGCTCCTTCTCCGACAGTGGAAACACCTGGCAACAGTTGAATACTCCGAATCACATCGACTTCGCCTAGCAGTGCTGGTACTTTAGTGATGGTTCTGATGTCGAGTTTATTGACACTCATTTCGGTATTGCTCACATTTTTATCCTCAGCTTCAGAGGTTACGACGACTTCAACGAGTTCAACAGCTCCACCTCCCATTTCAATGGTAATCGTGGTATTGTCTTTTAGCGTTACTTCTTTCTTTACCGACTCAAATCCAACATAAGAATACTCCAGATTGTAGACTCCTGGAGGAATTGTAATGGAATAAAATCCATATTCATTGGAGGTTGCTCCTGTTTGCAATTCCTTTATGTAAACGGAAGCGCCAATAAAGGTCTCTCCACTATCTGCGTCTTTTATGTAGCCGCTGATCGTTACGTTTTGGGTTTGAGCAAGTAAAAAGGTTGGAAGGGAAAATAAGAATAGTAATAAACTAACTTTTAGAGTTCTTAGTTTCATATTAAGGTTTATAAGTGTTACTGATATTGTCATTTAGATGATGTTCAAAAACAAGATGCCCCCTATCTGTTTTGGGATTTTATTTTTGGATCGCAAATGTACAATACTATTTTAAAACAGGTAAACAATTAAGGAAAGGATTAGTTTTTTTGAACCGAAATTTTAACATGTGGGAAGGTAGAGTAGCTAATGGTATAATTATATAGCTATCCAGTAATTGTTAAATCATTATGTTTTGCCTTTAGGTGAAAAGCGAATAATAAATAGTGATTATATAATCATTAAAAGAATTCGATATAATCCACCTCAATTTGGAAGGCTCCAGTATTTTTGTCATTCATCAAAATACCTACTCGGCGGATTGTCGCTGATTCATCCAATGATTTTCCTGTCATCCGGCCGAAGTATTTTTGCTTGAAATCACTCAAAGGCAATTCAATCGTTGTCCAAACGCTTTTCTCTGTTGGAAAGGTATGTTTAAAATACAAAGCAGAATAGCCAGTATTATCTTCAAAAGTAAGATCATAGTCTCTACCTTCTCCTCTGATTTTTAATCGAACATGGGCAAATTTTGATAAATCAATCTCTGTCTTTGGCCCTTTTAACCAAGAGAACCCTCCATTATTTTCTAAAGATAGTTTTCCAGAAAAAGTTAGAGACTCTTCTTCATAATTGATCTGACCTCTCGATAATCCTCCCATAACACCATCATTAACGATCGACCAGTTCTTATTCTCAGATGCTGCCCCCAAGTCAATTTTAAAGGAATCTGAAGAAATATTAAATAGACTCATAACAATAAGCACAATTTTGAAATTCATATTCGTTTTTTTAATCAAACAGGAATTAGGAAGGAATGTTTAAATCTTTAAAAAATGACTAATAAAACTCTTTCAAACCAAAACCTATAAAAATATTTTTCAACTTTAACATTTTTCATAAAACACTAATTATCAGTAGCTTAAATAGCAAAAACAAGCAAAACATCAATTGAGAACTAATCGAATAGTTGTATAACTAATCAATTAGTTATAAGTTTGTCTTATCGAAATTATCATTTGAAAATATTTCATTATGCAAAAATTAGCTAAACGCGAAGAACAAATCATGCAAGTGCTCTGGACCTTGGAAAAGGCATTTGTAAAAGAAATCGTAGAAGCACTTCCTGAACCCAAACCTCACTATAACTCCGTTTCCACTATGGTTAGGATTTTAGAAGAGAAAGGGTTTATCGGTCATACCGCATTTGGAAAGACCCATCAATATTTTCCAAAAATCTCAAAGGAGACCTATCAACAAACTGCCGTTGGTGATGTGTTGGGAAAGTATTTCGATGGTTCTGTTCCCAAGATGGTCGCTTATTTCGCTCAGTCTGAAAAGATTAGTGAAGATGAGCTTGAAGAAATTCTTAAAATGATCAAAAACCAAAAATAATGATTCCCTACTTGCTTCATTCCTCAATCCTATTGGCTGGTTGTTTTACATTTTACTGGCTATTTATTCGAAAAGAAACCTTTTTTAAACTCAATCGCTGGGTGCTATTATCTGGGATAATATTATCGGTTTCGATTCCTTTGATTCAAATTCCTGAAAGCTGGTCATTGCGTAAAGCAGAGATTCAAAAAATTGAAACACCAACAATTTCTGAAAATTTGGAAGCTCCAACTCCAGCACCAATTTCAAAAGAAAGAGCAACTGAACAAATTGCTAAAGCTAAGACAGAAACTGTAAGTGAGGATAAAAGTTTGAGTACTATCTCTGCTCAACCAAGTGTCGAAATCCAACGGCCAGTTTTAGAAGATAGTTTCTTTGATAATTTTGTTTCTATCAGCACCATTTTTTGGTACGTTTATCTGGTCGGCATTGCCATCTTCTTTTTCGCATTTATGATTCAGTTGATTATTTTGTTAACCAAAATGTATACCTATGTTTCATACAAAGACGGCAGATATCGAATCGTAGAATTGGTCAAAGATGAGGCTCCTTACTCTTTCTGGAATAGCATTTTCATCAACCCGACTAAGTACGATCTTGAAACTTATACTCAGATCATCAATCACGAAAAAATACACATTCGCCAAGCTCATTTTTTTGATAAGATGCTGGCCGAAATATTACTGATCGCTTTTTGGTTTAATCCATTTGTTTGGTTTTATCGAAATGCAATTACCAACAACTTAGAATATCTGACCGACTCTAGCATGCTTGATGAAGGTGTTGAAAAGCAAACCTACCAATTAAGTTTACTAAAAGTCTCCGTACCGCAACACCCATTGAACCTCAGTACCAATTATAATAACTCCTTTTTAAAAAGCAGAATAGCTATGATGAATTCAAAAAAATCTTCCGCCAGATCTAGCTGGAAATATATGTTTTTATTGCCGCTAATCGGGTTTTCCATGATCAGCATGAATGAAGTACAATCTAAAGACACTGATTTTCTAAGTAAAACAGAAAACATAAACTTTTTAGAACAGCAATCTGATGACTCTGATATTGCAACAAAAACAAGCATTGTCAAATCGAGTCCAGTAACTGACACCACTATTATTATTTCAAAACCTCAAACCAATACGGTCATCACGACTAGGCCAGTTTCGTCTACTACGACTACTACTTATACTCGTACAACTACAACATCTGATAATTCAGTTGATTTTGAAACTTCAAATAAAAAGTCAATTTATACAGATGGTGATGTTAAAATATTAGGAGATCTTCATTCTACTAAATGGGACAAAGACATCAAACCAAAGCATTGGACAGCAGAGATTAAAGGCGATAAAATATATTTTCAATTCAACCATTCTAAACCTGGTCAAGGCTGGAATTGGACGACTAGTGGATCTTTTGATAAATCAGAATTGAGTGAAATTCCAAAAGGAGGAGATAAAGATTTTACAATAATCCGAGCAGCAGGAACCATGAATCTTACGGGTTCTTTTGAAGGAGATTTTGGAGATGGTTCTTTTAATTTTAAAGCAGATAAAAGCTTTATGTCTTACTTGAGTAGTCAAGATTTGAAAATAGAAAATGAAGATAAAATGCTTCATCTTTTTATGAACAATGTTGACAAGGATTATATCACTTATCTAAAATCTCAAAACTTAAAACCTGACGGTAAAGACCTGATTGATCTTTCTGTCCACGGAATTGAAAAAGATGAAATCAAGGGTTTCGTAAAAATCTTCGATGATTTGAATTACAAAGGGTATAAAGTTAGAGATTTGATCCAGTTCGAAATTCATGATGTGAATCCGGAATATGTCAATGAGATCAGAGCGCAAGGCATGACGGACCTTTCTGTAGAAGATGTGGTACAAGCAAAAATTCATGATGTTGAACCATCATTTATTAAAGCAGTCAAAGATTATGGTTTTAAAGATATTAGCCTTCAGGATATTATTCAGTTTTCGATTCATGATGTGGATGTAGCGTATATTCAAGAAATGAAAAATCTAGGATTTCGAGATTTATCACATAATGAGATTGTTCAATCTAGTATTCATGATGTTGATCCTGCATACATTAAATCTATCCATGATGCTGGCTTTACCAATATGAAAATGAATGACCTTGTCCAGTTTTCAATCCATGATATTGATGCAAAATTTATTAAAGGTTTTGAAGAAGCTGGTCTTGATAATGTTTCTAAACAAGATATTATTCAAGCAGGAATTCATGATGTAGATGTTCGGTTCGTGAAAGAGTTGAAAGCATACGGGATGTCCGATTTAAGAATGAATGAGATCGTACAGCTAGCTATTCACGACGTAGATGTAGAATACCTGAAAGAGATGAAAAACCTGGGTTTTAGAAACCTCAGTACTCAAGAAATTACTCAAGCAAAAATTCATGATGTCGATCCTAATTTCATTAAAGAATTACAAGCTCAAGGCTTAGGCAAAATGGACATGCAAGAGATTGTGCAGTTTGCAATTCACGACATTAGAGTTGATGATATAAAAGCATTCAAAGATGCAGGTTTTGATTTTGATACACAGGATATTGTTCAGGCAGGCATTCATGATGTATCAGCCAAGTATATCAATGCGATGCGAGATTTAGGATTCAAAGATGCAAGTCTTGACGAATTTATAAAAGCAAAAATCCATAGCGTCAACCCTGCTTTCATTAAACGAGCGAGAGATAAAGGACATAATCTAAGTACTTTGAAAGAGTATGTAAAATTGAAGATTATGGGTTTGGATTAGAAGGTGCTTGAAGAATAAATAAAAAACATCATCTTTTTATAATCATATAAGCTAAGTGTAACGGTCGATACTTAAAATTGAGTATTGACTTGTTACGCGCTGTTCTTACAATTTGCATATCTTATCTATTTTTTTTTTACACCTTCAATTCTTTTAGGAACTCTCTTTTTTCAAAGCGCTGCCTTATTTTTTCCATTATAATAAATTATTTACAAGGATAATCTTCCTTGCTAAGATTTCATCAAATTCTTTTATTACTAAAAAAAGAATGACTCTTTATCTCCATTGGCAAAGCAGATCAGTAGATTCTGTTTTGTGTTTTCATAAATAATTGAGCCATTAAAAACAAAAGAAAAAAACCATACATTCGAATCAATTCCAATAAAACCTATCATACATAATGATTAAATCAACTTATCTATTCTTCCTTTTCTTTTTTTCAATTTTGCTTTTATCTTGTAATGACGAAAATAAACTAAACCAAATTGAAACGTATAAAGACAAAAAAATAAGTGTCGAAAACTTAGATCAATTTTTAAAAACTCAAATGGATTCCTTAGGAATTCCGGCTTTATCCATAGCGATTATCAACGATGGAAAAATCGCATACCATAATGCTTTGGGAGTTTCGAATACAACAACTAAGCAAGCGGTAAGTAAAAATTCAATCTTTGAAGCTGCATCAATAACAAAACCAGTTCAAGCCTTTTTTGTAATGAAGTTGAGCGAAAAAGGAATTATTGATTTGGACAGACCATTATATTTCTACTTGCTCGATGAAGAAATGGAAATAGACCAACGATATAAAGAAGTTACAGCGAGGATGGTCTTGAGTCATAGAACTGGATTTCCAAATTGGCGCTGGTTTGACAATCCACCAGAAAATATGGAAATAGATCGAGGTGATTTTTTCATGTTGAATGACCCGAATACAACTTTTAATTATTCGGGAGAAGCCTATTCATACCTAAGCAGAGTAATCGCTCATTTGAACTTTCTCAACATGAACGAACTGAATGATTTATTTCAACAAGAAGTTGCAAAACCATTAGAAATGAAACACGCATATTCTTGCTGGAATGAATATTTATATGACCATAAAGTATTTGGACATGTTGAAGGAAAACCAAAAAAGAGAAAATGGGGAACTGGTTTGCCGCATCAGAATTCATTAGTGTTCGGAGGGCTTCAAACCGAAGCGAAAAGCTATGCTCATTTTATAACTTCTATCATAAATGGAAAAGGTTTATATCCTGAAACTTACGAAGACATGTTAAGCCCGTACACCGAGATACCCAAGGACAATGTAAATTATATAAATGATGGTATCAGCCATTGGAGCATGGGATTTGGGATAAAGCCAATGAAAGATGATACCATCTATCGCCATGGTGGATCAAACAAGGGTTTTCAATCTGAAATGGCATTCAGTATTAATAAAAAATACGGGTATGTCTTTTTTGTAAATTGCGAAAAAGGAAATGAATTTAATGAGAACCTAGAGCAGTTTTTGGAAATCGCTAAGTAATAGCTAATACTCGACCATTAAGTACATTACACTAGGTATTGAAATAGATTTCTTTTCCATTATCATTCCTCCTCTAAACTAAAACGGATCTTATATCTTTCAGTAGTCCCATTAATGACTTCATCTATAGAAGGAGTTACTTCAATCATTTTAAAACGGTAAATTCCAATCGGTGTATAGAAAAGAGTAGTTACATAATCATTAGATGTTCTAAGCTCATGATGTGGTTGTTCGATTCCATCTTTTGTTGTAATCAATCTAAATGTAAAAGATCCTCCAAAACGCCAATCTTGTATTACTTCATCAAAATGAATTTTAAAATTATCATCCCCATTGAATAACATGGTAAATCCTTCTTCTAAAGTATATTCACCTTCGGGTATTTTAAGCTCATCTTTTTGACAAGTAAAAAGCAGGAAAGAAAAAGAAACCAATAATAAGTAGTATAAATTTTTCATGAAAATTTCAGGGTCAATTACAAATAAAAATCGATTAAACTTTCTTTAAACTAAACTCAATACTAAATTCATTTGGGTTAGGATTAACTATTTCTGGAAATGGGTTAAGTTTTTGAATTTCAAACTTATAATTACCAAATTCAGTAGCAAATATTAAGTCATAAAAATCATACACATTCGAAACAGTATAAGTCTCCTCTCTCCCCTTTTCAATAATAACAATAGTAAGACTAAAGTAATTAGGGGCTCCACAAATAACATTTTCTGGACAAACAAAGTAAGACGTCACTTTATCAAAATGAATCTGAAATTCATCATCATTAAATGTTATCGTATGACCAAGATCTAGGCTATAATCACCATTTATTTCTAGGTCATTATTTTTCTCGCAAGCTGAAGCAAGAATTAAAAAGGAGAAAAGAGAAATTGAAAGTAAATGTTTCATCATAACTTCTTCAGATT
This sequence comes from uncultured Saprospiraceae bacterium, assembly GCA_937921595.1. Taxonomy (GTDB): domain Bacteria; phylum Bacteroidota; class Bacteroidia; order Chitinophagales; family Saprospiraceae; genus JAHDHW01. Next base: position 10,092 of record CAKZTD010000080.1, on the reverse strand, counting down.
AAATGCTATACTGTAAGCTTCAGGGGCTTGAAAACCTCCTGTAGGAAAAGGATCAATTTGTAAAAGTTCAAACTGGTATCGATCATTACCATTTTCAAAAATCGTATCCATGTGAGTAGGAGCTAAAGTAGAAAACTCATAAACTTTTTCTACATCATTTGAAACCGTGACTATTTGAACTCTAGCTCTTCCCTCCCATTGACAAAATGCCAAAACCGGACAACGAGAATCTTCGAGGAGTTCATCAAAATGAATTTGAAATTCATCATCATTCAAACTTACCGTAAATTCATAATCCAAGGCAAAGTCTTTCCCATCTTCAAGAGAGGATTTCTTGTCACAAGCAAAACCTATTATCAAAAAGAAAACGATAAATGCAAGGCTGATTTTTTTCATAATTACATTTGAATAAGTTCTTACTAAAATAACGAGCATAGAACTTGAAAGGTTGGCTTTTGTACTCTACTTCTTTTTGCGTTTTGAGGCATAAGGTACCGTTTCATCCAATAACAAGGCTTCCAAAATCACTTCATCCAAAGCCTTTAAAGGAATATCTTTAGTATTGAAAATTTCAATTCCCGCTACCTGTTTTCTACCTTTTGCATTTAGAATCCCTGAAGCATTGGACAGTTCATTGCCTCTTAAAAACACCAATTCTATTGAGCCATTTTTTTGAGGATTCAAATAACAGATCCATGATTTTCGATAATAAAAAGGGACTCGATATCTAATCTTATCTGTCACCTCCGGATAGGACAACATTAGGTCATGTAGAAATTGTAAAATTTCTTGTTGATGATCTTCTTTTTCGAATATGAAATTCTCTACTTCTGACATTTGAGAGGATGTATTTATTTTTTCGCCACAAAGACACAAAGTAATAAACAGCATTGCGTTTTTCTGGTTCTTATATAGATTTCAGAATAAGGATCAACGATTTTTGATTTCCTATTTAGTTCTTCAAGACTCCCTTCTTCACCAAAGGCGACTATCCCTTAAAACGAGCGCAGCAAGTTTTAACCAACCTCTATTTTCCGAAGGAAAATCTATCCCTTCCGATTTACAATCGCAGCCATCACTTTTTGACGAGCTGCGCGAGTCAAAACCCTAATCCACTTCCATCAAATACCCAGGGTCAATCAAAAAGAACTTCTTAATCGCAGAAATCTCTTCCGGCGTTTTCAAAACCTTCTCCTTACTTTTTACAATTTTAGGAACTGGCTTTCCCTTTACTTTATGTACCAAGACCCGATAAGGTGCTACCCTCTCTACAGCGAGATACTCTATCGTGCTCGCCATTTCCCGAAGTTCAAAAAGCAAATATTCCCATCCTGCTTCATCCTCCAGCTCCACTACCCTTTTCATAATTGGCAAAAAAGAATCATAAAAAGATAACCAGCTTTTCTTATTATCCATTGCAAACATCAGTTCATTTTCCTTCAAATCTTCAGTCAAAGTATAAGCACCCAACATCCGATGATTTCCAATATGATAATCCTTGCTAATGGTTTTTGGGTTGAAGCCGATGATCAATTCATTCCGATGGCCAGCACCTTCGATATGGATAGGTTTTCCATTTTTCAATTGCAGGTAAACTGGATGAACATCTCCAAAAAAGGAAAGGAAATTACCAAGAAGAAATGACTCATCAGCAATCTTAATAATATTTTTAAAATCAATAGTCAAGATAGGATTTCCATGAAAACTAGAGGGTGTTGTTTGCTCCTCATATTCCAACAAATCTTTAGGCAAAGTAAATACAGCCAGGTCTTCTTCATTCAAATCAATCACTCTATTTTCGGAACCACCAAGTGTTTGAAGGTGTACATTTTGCAAAACAAAATTCCCCATAGAAAACGGCTTTTCTACAACCCGCATCACTCTTTGCTCTTTGCTCATCGCTAGTACTAAATGATCAAAACCTTTCCTAGCATCCAAAACAACCTCCTCTTCATTGGTGCTGATCGCATTTAATAGTTTCTGGTCGGAGGAGCTGACGATTTCTTTTATTTCAATTTGCTCCTCTCCAAGCTGAATCAGTTGATTTGTTTTTTTATAAAAAAGCTTCTTCACACCATCAATCATCGCAAAGGCATAATTGCTTTCAAAACCCAGGCATTCCGAAATTGATTCTGGTTGAATACTACCATCATTGATCTTAAAAACCTCGTGTTGAGATTCAATATAGACAAAAGATTGCGACAAGGTTTTAATATTAAAAAGATCAAGGCCACCAATCTTCACGACTTCCAAATCAATATTCATAATCTGTTCATCCATTCCTGGTAAAGAAAAAGGAACCTTGTGATTGATCTCCATAAAAAAGCTTTTCTTTTTCACTTTCACCAAAATCAATTCATACTGACCGATCTCCAAAAAGGTAGAAAAATTAAGCACTACAGGTTCTCCTTCATAACTAAAAACATCAGTAGATTTTTCTTCAACATAATATTTTCGATTCGTAGATTTAAACACCTCAAAGCGATGTTTCCCTTTCACGACTGTTTGAATGTGCCCATTGATTTCTTCATTATTAATCAGGTAAGGCTGCTTGGTATATTCATTTATAAAAGCCACCGTTTTCAAACCCAAGTGAATTTCCTGCAAAACATCTTCTCCTCCAAAAGAGATGCTTTTCTTTCCTAATCCAGTTATTTTTTCACCAAAATAATGAACCAGTTCCAAATTAATATCATAAACTAATTTTCCGATTTGAATCAATTGTGCTGCAGGACTAATCACTAAATCTTGTCCTTGATAAGACATAGATTTTCGACTGGTCTTGCCAGCTAAAGAGCATAAAACATTGTCTTTTAAAAATACAGGAGCTCCTAATTTAAAACCTTCGATATCATACCAATTTCCTCTGGAATCTTTTCGATAAAAACTCTCGGTTATCGGTTCAAAATAATAATCCGCCCAATGCTCCGCTTCTTGAATCGATTGATTATTGAAATCGCGGATATATGTTTTATCCTTAGTTTTAAGGATCATCATTTCATGGTTTCGAGGAATAAATACATCAATTATTTCTGCTCCTTCGATTTTATACAACAGCGCTTTTGTTGCGACACTTTCTTTTTCAAAAACTTTACAACTTCCATCCATCATCCAAATGATCGCCAAATTGCTTACAATCAATGAAGATTTGCAAATTGATCCTCCGATCTTTTGCCCTACTATTTCGTCTTTTGCTTTGTTTGTTGAACTCATGTTCTTGGTTTTATATTCTGGATGTTCGGTGTTCGGTTAATAAAATTCCCCTTTAAACTTTCAAACTTATCATTCTGAACTTGCCGAAAATTGTCATTTTGATTTTGATTTCTCAATCTTCATTTTCCATTTAAAAGCTTTTCGTTGTTCCTTATAAGTAGCGGTCATAATGCTGACAAAATCATTTACGGCTTCTTTAAAACTTGTATTCTCTACAAAATTATCCTTCCCAAAAATATCCCCCATAAAATCAGATTCATCATCCTCTGGTTTGATATAAATCCCTTTGATGGCAACATCACCTTCCTTTCTCTTGGACTCAACAAATTCGCCAAGTTCATCCACATTGATAATCCCCATCGATGGCTCACCATCCGTAATGACAAAAAGCGAAGTGACTACATTGGCATTAGGCTTTTTATCTTTTAAATTCTTAACAAATTCTTGAATTTGATCATGGCATTTTAAAACACCATCGCTAATATTGGTTCCTCCATGCCCTCCATAAACGACGCCTTCTTTGGTCAATATTGCGATTCTTTTTAAAACCCTAAACAGCAAAGATCGATTGGTATAATCATCCGAAAAATTAACCGTTTCCTCAAAATAATAATTAAAGAAATGGATGGCATCAAAAGATTTCCGATCTTCTAGCCCTAAAATCAGCAAGTATAATATTTTAAAAAGATTCCGCATTCTTTCATGATCCATTGACCCTGAAGAATCTAGGCAAAACGCATTGACCTGACTGACTTCTCCTTTATCCACTTTTGTTCGCAGCGTTTTCATCACATTCGCCCTCACCCATTTATCCTGATCTTGTATCGTTTCAGGGTCAAATTCTACACCATCATGACTATGTCGATAAGGATCAAACTCTACAGATTTACGAATGGGCAATGCAGATTGAAATGCTTTTTTTACAAATAGAATATAAGGCTTGACCTCTTGTTCGATCTTCAGCATTTCATCCAGATAAATCTCTTTATTGGTATCTGATTTTTCATCACCTCCAAGAATCCCAAATTCTTGCATTCTTCGAAATCGATAGTTCGCTTTGTTATCAATTGTCATTCGATGTTTCCCTAGCGCTTGCTCCCATTTATCTCTAGCTGCTCCATGTGCAAAACCATTGAAACCATTTAAGTATTTATCTAGCGCCGCATGATGATTCAATTTATAAAGCTCTAACAATCGCCGATCTAATTCTTTTAATTCTTCCAGTTCTGCCTCTCTTTTTTGCCAAAATGATTCTTTAATCTTTTTTGCTCTTGGAGGCTTGAGTGTATTCAATTGAGGAATCAGCAAAGCATCATTTTGCTCCCAAATAAAGAATGGGGCCGTAAGGTTATTCAGTATGTTTTGGTAATGCTGATCTCTTTGAAACTTCACTACTCCCTGTAAATAAATAAACTGTTCTTTACTTAAAAACTGTTGTATTCCTTTCGAAATTTCTAATTGTTCATCATTATCTAATTCATGCCATTGTTGCGATTTTTCATTTACAAAAGGAATGAACAACGGAGCAAAAGCAGGTTGTTTTTTTGTCTGAATTTTATCAGTGACCGCTTGTATCCGTTCCATAATTGAAGCATCTCCAATAACTGATTTTAATCGATCACCAAGTGATTGTTTTCTATTTTTACCATATTTATTTTGTAACTCCGTAGAAAAAGATGCAACCAAATCATGACCAAATCGATCTTCCAGAATTTCTTGAATTTCAAACATGCTTACCTCACCAGTACAAATTTCATAGAATGCATTTCGCATTTCCAATTCTGAATCTGAAGGTGTTCTATTATCCGAAGCTCCACATCCTCTTTCAATCAATTCATCCAAAGCAGATTTATATTTTTCAAAAAATGTTCGCACTGGAGGTAATGCTTTTTCTAATAATTTATTGAAATTTGCTTCATTGGATTTTCCTTCATCTAAATGGTATTGTTCTAGACTCATAAATAAGATATCGACCAATTGTTGAGAAGGAAGTTCTTCATCAAATCCAGCAATAATAAAATGCTCTTTAAATAATTCTTTAAAGTCATTAAAATCATCTTTTTCGAAAGTAGATAGATCTTTTAAAAAATCTACATAATGTCGAAAGTAATGCCAAATCGATAGGATGGGCAATGGTACTTTAAATTCATCCGGACGCTGACTCGCCTCCTTAATCGCTGAAAGAAATGAAGTGAAAGGAAAGTATTTTTGTTTTAACTTTAATACGGTAAGGTTAAAAGCGAGCTGACTTTTTCCAAGATTAAGAATTTCATTTACTGGCATAAAACAGCCTCTCCAATTTAAATCTTGCTCGAATTGTTTCCAAAAGGCCTTACTTGTTTTAAAATCAGGATCTCGAAAACAGGTTTTGATTTGTTGATTGATCTTGGATTCTACTTCGACATCTTTTCTGTTCCATGGAAGAAAACCTCTTTTTTTATCTTCTTGTCCAAGATAAATACGCCAATGGATTCCTTCTTCTACCGTTGGAGTAAATTCGATCACCGTCAATCCTTCAGCACTATAATTACGCTGAAGGGTATTCCAAAAGCGAATTAGATTGAACGGTATGCCGCTCGATTCCATTATGCTAGGTTCTATGGCTTTTGATTTACTCATTTTGTTGTTGTTCGACTAGGTTGTATGTAGTCGGGGTTCTTCTTTGTTAATTATGTATGATCTCTAAAGAGGTCAGAGGAATTAAGAATTTCTTCTTTATTTAATTTGAATAGAAAATAATTTAAATTAAAATAATATCATAAAACTTTAGACTAATGTAGTAAAAATATTGATGTAGATAATTACACCTTCCTTTCTTCTTTAATCTAATTTTCGCTCGTCGACTTTTTTACAATACTCACCTAAAAATAAAGATACAATAACAATATTAAGTTATTATTGGTCAATAAGACATTTATTTATATGTTTGTTACAAAACCAATAACCTAGATGCCAACAATACAAGAACAATTCACATTTCAACAACTATCTGATCACTTCGAAAATGATAGCCACATCGGTATTCAACATTTAGAGATTGATCGGATTCATGCTATTTACGGAGAAACTTCCCAAGAAGACATTCTAATCGTATTATATAAAGGTAGTCCCTTTTTAAGTTTCTATGATGCAAATGGACAACTCATCGATGTCGATCATTATTTACCGGATAATTATAAGGAGCAAGATATTAAAGGAGCAACCACAGTTATTGCAAATTTAAAAGAAGGAAATTCAAAACGTCTCAAGCAACGAATGCATTTCGAAGGTCTGCTCGAACAAACCTTTGTCGCTGGAAATGGAAGTTTTGCAAAAGGGCTGAGAAGTAAATTTAATTTAGAAACCAGCGAATTAGCAATTCAAACGATTTTCCATTCTGCAGGGATCAAAGACCAAAAGTCCGATTTGACAGATTATATTCTAGGACATTTTGATACCTTTTTTAGCCTATTAGAATTCCTCATTATGCGTCAGCAAAAATCTGGCAATGGTTATGTACACATCACGCCGGACGATAGCATCATCATTACTCCACTTAATAAAAGGAGTGGTCTTGCAGTAATTATTGAAACTAAAAATGTCCAAGGAAAATTACTCCCTCCAAATAAATGGGTCATTACCAGAACTAAAGAAAAGGCAAAATTTGATCAAGCTTTAATCTTTAGAACAGAGGATGTAAAAGCATTTTTTGATGCAGACGGATATGAGGAGACTTTTGAAACGGATCGGTATAAATTATATCACAGCACCAATCAGATTGCCATTGATAGTTTATTGGATAACACGGATAATCTTTTAAAAGTAAAGACAATCAATGATTGCTTTCAAATCCTTGCTTCTGATAAAAATATTATCGTTTCGCTGAGTAACCAAAATGAGATTACCATTGTAAATACGCATCGATCGATTGTTCCTCATAAATGGCCAAAGAAAGTTGTCCTTCCCAAAGCGAGTAAATGGATGCGTTCTGATGAGAACTTAAGCGTTCTTTTTATTCAGACCGTCGGTGGTGAAGTCATCGCAATGGATATCACAGGTGATCATCCTGTTGAGATTGGAAAACTAGGTGTTTTTGCTCCACAATTTGAGGTGGATCAAAACGGAAATTTGATTTTAAGAACTAAGGATACCAATCAACTGGTCAAGATAAAAACCAATGTCAATGATTTGGAATTACCTTCTGATCAGAAACATTTTAGTACTGTTTTAAAAAGTCTATCTCATCTTTTTAAAGGAGAAAGTCTTTTTACAAAAACACAATTTGCAAAAGTTGTAACGGAGGATAAAACGAATCCGGGAAAAAAACTTCCTTCTGCTGTCGAAGTAGCCCGATATGATTTTGAAACGAATATTGAACACATGCTTGCGAATGCTGGTGACAGTTATGAAAAGCTGATTGATATTCAAAATAAGATTGCTATCGCCAGACAGAATATCGCAGAAGAGTTGACTTCCTTTGCAGAAAAAGAAGGAATCTTCCTCGTTGGACAACGATTGCAAATGACGATCAATGGAATTATTCGCCCAACGGAAAAGAAGGTCAAAAATCTGGTGGAACTAAAACGAGCAGAAGATATTTTAACTGAGACTGAAAAATATCAGACTGAGATTTCTACCATGACCGATCCAAATGCGTATCGGGAAGTTTTGAATTCTGTAAGAAGATTTGAAGAAGAGTTGAGGGTGATGATTCCTGATAATTCTGCGAATGTAATGGCTTCTTTTAAAACCATTCAACAAGAACTAAATGCTGCTTTCTCTGACCAGATTGCAAATGATGGAACGACTTTACAACGATTTATTTCTGGGGAGATTGAGCAAATTGAAAAAGCCATTCAAGATACCCATGATCCTCGACGTTTGGAGATATTACTATCCGTACATCCTGCATCATTAGAGTTGATGACTTTATTAAAACAACCCTTTGTTTTACAAAATATTGCCAAAGAGCAAAAGCTTTCTCCATCTGGGATTCAGACCCGACTTTATGAAGCGGTCGAAAAAAGGAAGGCCATTTTAAAGTCAGAATTGAATCGTAAAGAGTCTGAAAAAAATGCAGCAAAATTGCAGTTGGCCAATATGATTCAGGAGAGTATTGATTTCTTTGTAAAAAATCATACGACTGGTTTTTCTGATCTAGAGCTTTCTGTAAATGCAACACATCAACAAATACTTGGAGATATTTCTAAGCTAGAGAAAACATTTGGAGATGTAAGGTTGGCTGTTGATTTACGTAGAAGATTGGAACGAAGAATCTTAGAAAGAAATCGTGCTGATCTTGAGAAGATGGTCACCTTTGAAGGTAAATATGCCTACATTCAAAATGATCCTGATCTTTACATTGATCTTGAATCGACAGTTCAAAAATTTCCTGAATGGAAATTAGAATTGATCGAAAAGAAAGGAACAACCGATGCATACATGGTTACTTTTATCAGAGAGACTGACCTTCAAGTATATCGACCTAGTACCACTGAAAATTTAAAAGCTGGAAAAGCTTTTGAAATTACCGAAAAGGAATACGCTTCGTTCTTCCACCATTATGAGCAATACACTCAGAAGGAATATTCTTATGAGTTACTAGATGCGCTTTGGACCATTCAAAATACTTCTGTTGAAACAGAAAGCTATCCTCAATTTAATGCAGCCACATTAAAAGCAATGGCACCAACAGATGACGTTGCAAAAAAAGCATTGCGTTGTGGATTGGAAAAACGGTACCGAGAAAACTTGGAACGAACACGTTCGCGATATGTGCCAGTTATCACTCCTGAGTTTATAGATGAGACGCCTTACTTTCAAGAGAAGTTGCAGGAATTTATCATCAAAGCAAAACTTCAACTGGTATCAGGCGCCGGAATTATTTTGCTTTCTGGTCCTCCGAGTACTGGTAAATCTGCTTTTTTAAAATTCGTTTCATCGGTTATGAATCGAGAATATTTTGAGCATGCAGCTGATAAATGGCAAACCAAAAACAGTTTGGTCACGGCGATCAAGTTTGGAGAATACGGTCCCTACTCTACTCCTGCAGGATTTACCAAAGCGATTACAACGCCTAATAGCTTGATTAATATTGAGGAAATTAAAGAATGGCCAGAGGCTTTACGAAAATCTTTAAATCCGTTTTTTGCTGGTAGTGATCAATTCATCGCTCCGGACGGAACGGCTTATCAAATTGGTGAAAATATTTTGCTTTGTGCTGCTGCGAATCTAGGTTCTATGTATCGCCAGGATGACGAACCTTTTACGGCGGATTTCTGGTCAAGGATTGAAGTTGTAGAATATTCTTACGCTCCAGAATCTGTAGATCGTACTTATTATGAAAATCTGCATCGACCTAAAAAGTCATCTTATCTTACGATGCTAGATTTGACTCGACGATACTTCTCTTACTTCAGTGCTCCTAAGGATCCTAATGAAAAAGCGATGTATTATGCACAGCAGTTTATTGAATTCATCTTGCTTCCAAAAGCGGATGAGCAAATCAAACGAGAGAATTTGCAAACGCATATTCAGAATTATTTTACCAATTATGCAAACTTTTCTAATGTAGATTTCAGCCCAGAGGAAGCTGCTAAAGTTGCCCTTCGACGGATCAAAGATTTCCAAGGCTATAGTGCTCACGAGTTTTTTGATTTGTATGATCATTTTGTAAATAATCGAAGTTTGAAATCTAGACGTTTGTCTAAACTTCAACAATCAGATGTCATAAAATATGAGCAATTAAGGGTATTGATTTTATCGCTTCGATACATTGAGGGATGCTTGCGAGAGTTGAGAGAGTTATTTTATTCTAGCGCTGGACAGACGGAGATCGAAGGTACGAACCGAGAGTTTATTAAATGTGTTTATTTGTTGGGACTGATTGGAAAGCTTTAA
>CAKZTD010000079.1 GCA_937921595.1 uncultured Saprospiraceae bacterium | reverse complement strand
TTCCAGCCTTCGCGATACGTTCCTTTCACAAATTGATTAGCCTTTTCAAAGTTAGTAATCTTCATATTTTGGCCATCCCAATTCAATTTAATTCTACCTGGGTAATTCCAAGGATCCCAACTTGTCGGTGTCTTCCCTGGTTTTAGTTCTTTGTAATTATAAGATCGAATCGCGAGATTTCCCATCAAAACGGTTTCTGTCAAAGGACCAGAATAATCGAAATTAGAAGATGCAGGTTTTCCTCCTTTACATGCGGCGATCCAACTTGGAACATGACCTTCTTCAATTCTTGGAATTGTTTTCTCTGGTTGATTAAAATACTTCATTGATTTGTAAGGCAAAAGCTTAGGATTTTTACCATAAACGCCACTGACAATTTTTCCTCGGGTTCCTTCAAATAAACAACCACCATCAGAATCTCCCATGGTTTCGTTTGGTCCTAATTCATCTGGACGTCGTGGCATAATTCCGCCATCGTACCAAACCAATTCGACGGGAGGCATTCCATCTCTTCCTGGAAATTCAAAATGTACCTTCGATGCTGGTGGACAAGAATCAGGGAAATCTGCTAATACAAAATCTCCAACATAGACTTGACTCACGCTCGCTTCGACAGCCGTTGGATATCCAAGCTTCAATACTTTAAATGCGGTATCAACAATATGACATCCCATATCTCCTAAGGCACCAGTTCCAAAATCCCACCATCCTCTCCACTTAAATGGAAGGTATGCTGGATTATAATCACGTTCTTTTGCTGGTCCGAGCCAAAGATCCCAGTTTAAATCTTTAGGAATAGAATGTGTTCCTTTTGGCGTATCAACACCTTGTGGCCAGATTGGTCGATTGGTCCAACAATGGACTTTTTTTACTTCTCCAATAACTCCTGCATTAAACCATTCCTCAATTAATCGAACGCCCTCTCCTGAATTTCCTTGGTTACCCATCTGGGTTGCTACCTTATGTTTTTTAGCAGCTTCGGTCAACATTCGAGCTTCGTGAATATTATGCGACAATGGTTTTTCAACATAGACATGTTTACCTCTTTGGATCGCAGGCATCGCACATATGGCATGAGTGTGATCAGGAGTACCGACCATGACCGCATCGATATCTTTTTCCTGATCATACATTTTTCGAAAATCCTGATAAGTCGATGCTTTCGGATAGGCAGCAAATACTTTACTGGCGTATTTTAAATCTACATCACAAAGGGATATGATATTTACTCCGGGTACCTGACTGGCTTCCTCGATAATTCTACCGCCTCGGCCTCCAATTCCAATTCCTGCGACGTTGATCTGGTCACTAGGTGCAACATACCCTTTCCCCCCTAAAACCGCTCTAGGTACAATCATAAAACCAGCTCCTGTCACCGCAGAGTTTTTAATAAATTTTCTTCTGGATAGTTTTTTCTTCGCCATGATGTTTCTTTGTTTTTGAATAGATGAATCCAAAATAGGGAAAAAAGAAGAAGGGAAGAAATATCTATATTGAATTTGTTGGTAGGGTTGGTGTTTATGTGACTTATGTGGGAGAATTATTTTTTAAACCACATAAGTCACATGAGAATCACCTAAGGAAATAAGTCTATTGTATTTTTTTAAATAAGATTATTCCTGAAGGAGGTTATAATATTTTTTCAAAAATCTTAACCAAGCTTCTTACTTCTTTCATCGTATTATAATGAACCAAGCTCACTCTTACTACGCCGTCGTATTTTTTTAACCCCAGATCAGTGATCAGTTTTTTAGCATAAAAATCACCGAAGCGGATTCCGATACCATGTGGATCAACTTGCTCGACGATATCAGAACTCTTTAATTTTTTATGAATAAAAGAAATGGTTGGTACTCTAAGTTTTTGACTAGATTTCGTTTGTCCGATGATGACCACATCCGGATTGCTAAATAAATAGAACAACAAATAATCCGCTAAATTCTCTTCATGGTCAGCGACTAAAGCGAAAGCTTTTTGTAATTTCTTTTTTGGATCTTCTGAAAGTTTTTTTGGAAAATGATGATCGTGAAGATTTTTGAAATATTCAGAAATCGCAGCAATGCTATAAGTCAATTCAAAATTAAAATTGCCAGGTTGTAATTTATAAGGAACTTCGTCCTTGCCAATAAAATAATGATTGAGACTATCTAGTTTTTTTAACAACTCATGCCTTCCATACAAAACGGCTTGATGTGGACCATAAACTTTGTACCAGCTAAATACATAAAAATCGACATCGAGTTTTCTAACATCCACTAATCGGTGAGGAGCAAAAGCAACACCATCTACACACAATAAAGCACCTGCATCATGGATGACTTTTGCAATTTTTTTAATGGGGTTGATCGTTCCTAGAACATTGGAAGCGTGAACCATAGCTACGAGTTTTGTCTTTCGGGTAAGTAGCTTTTTTAGATCATCGATTTCGAATTGTAAAGTCTTTTTGTTGACTTTCCATATTTTGATCACGATCCCTTTTTTCTTTAAATCTGTCCAGCAGGAAACATTTGCTTCATGATCTGAATTAGTAACAATCACTTCTGCTCCAGGTTTCCATTTTGAGCTAATGGTCAAACTTAGAATCCTAAACAACATCGTCGATGAAGGACCAATCACGACTTCTTCCGGTCGTCGAGCATTGATGAATTCTGCAATCGTCTGATGAGCCTTTTTTAAAACCTTTCCTGCATTTGCAGAGGTTGTATAAGAAGCACCAAGTTGGACATCATAATTAGTCAGGTAATCTGTAATTCGATTCATGACGCCTTTCAAGGTTTGAGAACCTCCGGCATTATCCATGAATACCATTTTGTTTTTTAAAGCTGGAAAATGTTTTCGAACGTATTTAATATCTAGACTAATCGGATTCTTATTTTGACTCATGTGGTTGTGTTTTAAATATCTTTTTCTAAATGCCAAATTCTTTTAAATCTTTCCTTAATTGCTCTGGAGAACTAAAATGAATTCCATGGATTCCGCAATCAACTGATGCTTTAATATTCCGAAGATTGTCATCAATGAAAACGGAATTAGGGCCATGAATTTTATAACGATCCAAAATCAGGTTATAAATCTTAGGGTCTGGTTTTTTTAATTTTTCAGTACCTGAAACTAAAATCCCTTCAAACCATTGAAGAAAATCATAACGTTCCAAAGCTACTGGAAAAGTCTCTGCCGACCAATTCGTCAAAGCATATACCCGATGTGTTTTTGCTTCAATCAGCTCTTTTAAAATCTCTACGGTACCATCAATCGGTCCACCCAGCATCTCTGGCCATCGACCATAAAAAGCATTGATCTCTGCTTCATACTTTGGAAATTTATCAATTAATATTTTATTAGCATCAGCAATCAAACGACCACCGTCTTGCTGTTCGTTCCAGTCAGGGGTGCAAACTTCGCTTAGGAAATATTTCATCTCCTCAGGATCTTTGAAAATCTTTTTAAATAAACGCTCTGGATTCCAGTCGATGAGTACTCCGCCGAGATCGAAAATTATGGTATCTATTATTGTGGTCATGTTTTTTTTATTTTGTCTCGCTGTGCTTGTCAAAAGGGATGGTCGCTTTCAGCGAAATACTTGTTAAAAATTGTTTCACTCTTTTTAAGAGATAGTCGCCTTCGGTGAAGGGATGGATTGCCTACGGCAATAGTATGCTCGCTTTATCAGAAGTGAAAAACTTATCATCAGTATATCGATTTACCAAACAAAAGTGCCACTATTGCCGTAGGCAATCTATCCCTATTCGAACGTAGTGAGAATCTATCCCTTCAACGAAGGTAAATTAGCACTTAAAAATCGCAAAGCAATTTTTAACTAGTGAGTTTCCGATTTAATCCTACCAGGTTTAGCTTTCCCTTTTGGTTTACCATTACCTCTACTTGCCTTTGCAAATTGTTCTACTTCACTCCAAACTCGAAAGACATTTTTATAACACATCTTTTCGATATCTTCTTCACTGAATCCTCTTTTTAGTAAAACATAAATCAAATTTGGATAAGCAGAAACATCTTTCAATCCAGTCGGAAGAGAATCGCCTACACCATCATAATCAGAACCAAAACCAACATGTTCCACACCTACAAGATTAGCAACATGTTCAATATGATCTGCAACCAATTCTACATCTGCATAAAAGAATTGTGGATTCTCTTTTCTGAATTTTAGATTGAATTCCTTAGCCTCGTCGGATCCTTTTTTAATTCCTGCTGCTTTTAATTTTTCGTTGACCATGATTCTGGTTTTGTCTCGATCCGTTCTAAGTTTTCCATCAAGAAAAGTTGAACCAAAATTAATTTGAATCACACCATTATTGTCAGCCAATTTTCTGATCATGTCATCATTCATATTTCTTTCGAAGCCAGGAGTAAATTTTCGAACAGAAGAATGTGAAGCGATGCAAGGAACTTTCGTCATGCTCATTACTTGATAAAAAGCTTTGTCTGATACATGAGAAATATCTACCATGATACCGACACGATTCATTTCTACCACTACTTTTTTACCAAAAGGACTTAGCCCTCCCCAGGTTCCTGTTGTATCATAACTACTATCACAAATCAAGTTATCTTTTGAATGAGTTAAGGTAATGTAACGGATTCCTCGTTTGTGGAAATAAGAGACATTCTGTAACTTATCTCCAATTGGAGCACCGTTTTCCATACCCATTGGCAAAGCAATTTTACCATCTTCAAAAGCCTTTTTTACTTCCTGAGTACTTCTGCCTGTAGCAAATTTATCAGGATGCATGGTAATTATTCCATTAACCATGTCAATTAATGAATCCGCTAATTCCTTAGCTCCACCATCTTTTTGATAGCTTGCTGGAATATAAATAGACATAAAAGGTGCATCGAGCCCTCCTTCTTTTGAACGCTCATAATCAAAATCTCCTTCATCTGTGCTGATTGGAATTCCTGTAAATTCTTTTGTTAGTTTGAAATTCTTAACTCGAAGTCGATAGGGGAGGTCGACATGGCCATCAGTGATGATGTATTTGTGAGCAAGTTCATCGGCCAGTTTTTTCAATGCTGCATCATCTTTGATGTTGACACTGGCTTGCGGTTTTGGTCCGCATGCACTAATCGTAATTGCGCATAAAAAAAGGAAGAAGAAGTATTTATTCATGATTATGTTATTTTTCCCAAAGTAAGGAGAAAAAGCTATTAATCTAAATCCCTATCAGGAATTTTTCAATACTAAATTCTTGGAAAGGTGTTCTTGAATATCTTGATAAGCAAGGAGAATTTTATTCGATAATCGGGGCAGTCCAATAAAGCCATGAATTAAACCTTCGTAATCTTTGTGCGTAACTTGATTGCCTGCATCTCCGAGTAGCTTGGCATACTTTACTGCTTCATCTTTTAGAGGATCGCATGCACCTGTAAGAATAAATGCTGGAGGTAAACTAGAAAAGTCTTTAGCAAAAACTGGAGACATTAAAGGATTGTAAATGTCTTCTGGTTTGGAAATATAATGTTGAGTAAACCATTCGATCATTTTCTTTTCTAATAAAAAACCTTTTGCGAATTGGTCTATCGAAGGAGAATTTAAAGTCGCATCTGTACATGGGTAAATAAGAACCTGATAAGAAATATTTGGACCTTTCAAATCTCTGGCCATTGAGCAAACGACAGCAGCTAGGTTACCTCCTGCACTATCGCCCATGACGATAAGTTTTTTAGAATCGGCATTAATATTTTTCGCATTTTCAGCAACCCAACAAGTTGCATCATATGCATCATGCAAACCTTTTGGAAATTTATGTTCAGGGGCAAGCCGATATTCTACTGAAACTACAACCGCATTATTATCTCTTGCGATCCGACGGCAAACTTTATCATGACTTTCAATATCATTAAAAACAAAACCTCCCCCGTGAAAGTAAACAATCACTGGAAGATTATCTTCGGTAGTTGGTTGATAGATACGTATGGGAATAGCTCCGTTTCTACCTTTAATATTTAAATCATTGATCTTTGACATTTTGATGGCTGGGTACTCATAAAAGACTTCCATTTTTTCACTCAGCTTACCGGCAGATTGCCGAGCTCTTTCAGGAGTCATCTCATAAATTTTAATGCCTTTGTTATTATTAAGAAACCAAAGGAGCATTTTTATTTTGATGGGTATATTCATTGAATGATGTTTGAAAACACAAAGCTCATCAAGCACTTGAGTTTGGAATATTTAATTTTTTAAATTTTGTCAAATTTTTTTCAAGGTTTTGCTTTGTGTTTAGTTATTATTCAATTCGCAGAATTGAATAATAACTAATTTACAAATCAACCAAGTATTCCTCAAAGGTAAAATATTCTTTTAAAATGTTAAATTACCTAAGAATCTTAGGTAATATTTGGAATACCTAAAACTCTTAGGTATAATTGCATATGTTTTCAAAAGAACTTTTAAAAGGAACCTTAAAAACCATCATTTTACGTTTGCTCGATGAGCAAGGAAAGATGTATGGTTATGAAATTTCTCAGTTTGTAAAAAACATGACTGATGGAAAATTAGAACTTACTGAAGGAGCGTTATATCCGACTTTGCATAAATTAGAATCCGAAGGATTACTAAAAACAGAGAAAGTATTTATTGGAAAGAGAGCTAGGAAATATTACAGTCTGACACCAGCAGGAAACAAAGAAACCATTTCTAAGATTAAGGAATTTCAGGAGTTTGCAGCAGCAATGCAAATGATTTTATTCCCAAAAGCAAATCTAGATGGTAGAATTAAATAATCAGCAAGTCGAAAATATTGAGGCTTTTCTAGCTTCTAAAGAATTAGAATACCTTCCTTTGAAAGAGGAAATGTTAGATCATTTAAGTTGTATGGTCGAGACCAGAATGGCGGAAGGAATGCCTTTTCATGTGGCTAGTAAAGAAGTGTTTGATACTTTTAGAAAAGATGAATTACAAGAACTTCAAGATCAAACTATTCATTTACTAAATCAAAAAAAGCTTTCTATGAAAAAAGTATCTTTTTTAATTTTGGGCCTTATGCTGACAACCTTTACGGTGATCTGGGCGATTAATATTGATCCCCCAAGTCGGAATCCTTTGGGAACTAACTATAAAATTACCAGCCCTTTTGGAATGCGTTTTCATCCTATTCTCAAAGAGAAAAAAATGCATTTGGGGATTGATCTTAAAGCACCAATTGGAACTCCTGTTTATGCTTCTTCTGATGGTGTTGTTGAAAAAGTCGAATACCAAAAAGGAGGCTACGGTAAACACATTATCATTCGACATGATGATTCTTTTCAAAGTCATTATGCACAACTATCAGAAATGAAAGTTGAAGTTGGGCAAAAAGTCAAACAGGGAGATGAAATTGGATTGACTGGAAATTCGGGCATGTCCACCGCTCCTCATCTCCACTATGAAGTGATCAAAGATGGAAAAAGGGTTGATCCGATGAAATATTTTGGACCTTGATTAAAGAATATAAGTTAGAGGTTAGATTTAGGTTTTTCTACTAGAACCTAACCTCTAATAATATCTTTATTCATCTTTTCATAAAAAGGCTGTACCTCTGGTGCAGCTTTTGTTGTTTTAAAGAATATTAATTAGGATGAACCACGACAATTAATGAAAGTATTATAGTAAATAATAATACTGGCATATTGTTTGGCGTAAACTTAATGTCATAGACCCTTAATTAGTTGTAGTTCTCATTGCTACAGACCCAACATATTTATACACAAAAAACTTCTAATTATGTTCCTTTGCAACCCAAAGGTCTATCTGACCTGTATTACCTTTTTTCTTGTATCCTTTACTTTTGCGCAAGAATCCTCTCCTGGAGATTGTTCCGATGGAATAGATAATGATGGTGATAATCTCATTGATTATTATGATGATGATTGTCCATGTGAAGGTGAAAACTTTTTTGGTACCTGCGCTTCTGCTTGCAGTGCGACCACCTTTCCTTCGACTCAATTTAGTGTAGCTGAACAATGGCGAAGCGATAATATAAACTATCCTTTTGATAATCGTCAAGTGGCCATGGTTGCAGATATTGATGCAGATGGCTATCCAGATGTAGTCGTAAAAAATGATGGATTAGTCAACACCATGTATGTTTTTGATGGAAGAGATGGAAGCCATAAATTAACCATCAATGCTCCTGCTGCCCAATTGTTTAATATTGGAATTGCTATTGCTGATATTGATGGAGATGGATTTGGGGAGATTATCATGAATACTTCAGATAAGATAAATTCTTTTGATTATAAACGACGCTTGGTCTGCTATGAACATAATGGAACTCAAAAATGGATTTCTGATAAGCAGACTGGGAATGTTACTGCTGATGGAAAACTAGTCCCTGGGATTGCAGATTTTAATGGCGATGGAACGCCAGAGGTTTTTATAGGCAATGAAGTTTATAATGCCTTGACAGGAGCTTTTATTGCTTCGGGTAGTTCCAGTACAGGTGTGAATTCTGCAACTTCAGGAGAAGCTTTTTCTTCAGCAGTAGATGTATTATCATCGGGAGCTTGTGCTAATTGTGGAGGTCTTGAGTTAGTTGCTGGAAATGAAGTGTACTCTGTAGATGTCTCTGGAGGATCTTTAAACCTTGAGGTTACTGCTCCAGTAGGAATACCAGATGGTTTTACTGCTGTAGCAGATATTGATTTGGATAATGACTATGATGCTGTTGTAACATCAGGAGGAAAAGTTTATGCCTGGGATTTACAAACGTCTACTCAGATAGGAAATACTTTTACTATCTCTGATGCGAGTGCGGCTACTAGTAATTCGCCTGCCGGAGGTCTAGCAAACATTGCAGATTTTAATGGCGATGGAACAATTGAAGTTGGCTTAGCAGGTAAGAATGTTTATGTCGTTATTGACTATAATTCAGGAACGAATACTTTTGAAGAACTTTGGTCTCTCTATGTCAAAGATGGATCAGGTAGAACAGGAAGTACTGTTTTTGATTTTGAAGGAGATGGTGCTTCTGAAGTTATTTATAAAGCTCAGGAATATTTATGGGTATTGGATGGTACAACGGGGGCAATTAAAGCTCAAATCTCTTGTGGTAGTGGAACAAGAACAGACTATCCTCTTGTAGTTGATGTTGATGCAGATGGAGCAACAGAAATTGTTTGCTCTTGTTCTGATGTTTCGGGACCAAAGGGGGCAAATTCTGGATATCTAATTGCTTTTGAAGCGACTGATCGACCTTGGGTTCATGCAAGACAAGTTTGGAATCAATTTCAATATAACATTACTAATATTAATGATGATCTCTCCATACCCGCTAATCCTCAAAAAGGATTTTACTTAGGTACTAAGTTTAACAATTATCTAAGTCAAGCTCCGATTTTAGATGAGTTTGGAGATTATGTAATTGATGCTGCGGATTTAGTTGTAGAAATCATTGGTGCAGATGTTTCAAATTGTGGTTCTAGTCAAATAGATGTAACGGTGAAGGTAAGTAACCAAGGAAGTGCGATAGCAAACTCTAATACACCAATTTCTTTTTATGAAGAAGATCCCACAGGCTTAAGTGGATATATTGGAACTGGATATACAACGATTGATTTAGATAATAGTGAGTCGGAGGAGATAACGGTTAGCTTAAACGTTTCGAATCAACCTAATGAGTTTAACCTTTATGCAGTCGTAAATTCAACACTAACCAGTACACCATTTTCTTATAGTACAGATTTTCCAGCAGGGCCAATTCCTGAATGTGATTATACCAATAATACAGATAATGCTCCAACTGGATGTTGTGGTATTTCGAATGCTGGAGAAATCGAAGATTTTGAACAAAATTGTTCTTCTTTTGATCCTGCTGAAATAGTAAGTATTAATGACGGAGGAGATGTTTGTGCTTCTGGAAGTGTGTATTCAAATTCAGGAACTAATAACGCTGATCGTTTAAATTATAGTTCAGGCCTTTCTGGTTTGAACGGAACAGATCCTGCTTTCTCTTTTGAAGTTTGGACAAGACCTATAGATGCAACAAGTACTGCTACTTATATTATTTTAGATGATGCTCCCAATATTGATGTGAGATTCCAATTAACAAATGCGGAAAAGTTTCGCTTACGTATTAATTCGGTAAACTATATTTGCAATACTGCTCTTACTATTGGGGATTGGCATCATATCGTAGCTACTTATTCGTCGAATACAATCAATTTCTATATTGATGGAGTTCTTGATCGCAATTTTACTGCTACTGAATCTGCAAACGCTGGCAACAGCATTGCTGTGCAAATAGGAAAAAAAGAAATTGGAGAATTGGATAATTTTAAAATTTATGATTCAGCACTAACCTTATCAGAAGTCAATGAGGCAATGAATAATTGTAAATATTCCAAAAGTGGTTCTTTAATTCACCATTGGAATTTCGATGTGAATACGGGAACGAATGATGCCATAGATTTAGTTGGAAATGCTGACTTGTCTTTTGGGGGAACGGCCCCAAGCAGAACAACCCCGGGAGGAGGATTGCCCAACTCAGGAACCGTATCTTACGAATGGGAATTTGCAACGAATGAATCCGGTCCTTGGACTACCATTGGAAGTTCTGATTTGGTAACGTATAATCCTACAACAATCTCGACAACTACTTTTTATAGAAGAGGTATTATTAATGAAAATACCTGTGCTAATTCTTATACTAATATTGTTGAAAAAAGAATTGCTACAGGTTTAGACGATGGAGGAACAATTGGAAGTAATGAAGAAGCTTGTAGTGGATTTGATTCAGCAGAGATGACAGAATTAACCGCTCCGGCTTACTCAACAAATACAGAGCCGACTAAAACCTATCAATGGCAAAGTTCTTCAAGTGAGGATGGACCATGGTCAGATATTGGAGGAGCAACTTCCATTTCATATGATCCCGGAGCTATAAATACGACGACCTATTTTAAACGTATAGTATCTGAAAGCGGGTGTTCAGAAACATTTAGTTCGAATGTAATTGAGAAAAAAAATATTGCTTCTACTTTTTTTGAAAGTGGAAGTATTAGTGGAGAAGAGGCAGGATGCCCAGCATATACACCAACAACAATTATAGGGACAGATCCTTCTGGATCTTATAATTTTATTTATCAATGGCAATCAAGTACGGATGGGACTAGCTTTTCTGATATGTCTGGTGAAACTGGATCTGATTTAAGTTTTAGTAACAACCTTTTAACGACTACTCACTACCGAAGATTAATCTCGGAATCAGGATGTACGGTATATAATTTATCAAATACGGTGGTGAAATTTGTAAAGACGGAAGTCACTAATGGTGGAACACTTTCTTCTGATGAATCAGAATGTGGAACTTTTGATCCAGCTATAATTACAAGCTCTGGACCAATTGGAGGAGGTCCTTCTTATGAGTACATTTGGGAGTCAACGGATGCCCCAGGTAATACATGGATAACGGTTGGAGGAGCAACTGCAGATAGTTATGATCCTGGATCGATTACGGTTTCAAACTATTATAGAATGGGCGTAAGAAGTGTAGGTCCTTCTTGTACAGAATATACTTATACGGATCCAATTTCTAAAGAAGTTTTTAGTTCAGGTGTTGAAGAAAATGAAATATCTGGCGATGAATTTAATTGTGGAAGTTTTGATCCTAATGAAATAACTGACGAAGAATCTCCGGAATCAGATACAGATTATCAATGGGAATTTACAACTGATCTTTCAGGTTCCTGGACTGAAATAGTTGGAGCGACGAACTTGACTTATGATCCGACAACTATATCTGCTACAACTTTTTATCGAAGAAAAGTTAGAGAGACTGGTTGTACTGTTTGGCAGGAACCATTGTCCTATGTGACTAAGAATATTGATTGTGATTGTGGATCAGGATCTGTTTATTTGCAAGGATCAAATTCGGTGAAAGTCGCAACAGATACTTGTAGTAGCGGAGTCTGGTCGTACTATTATGACCCCACAAATCCAAGCCAATTATTGTTTGGAATTGAACATTATCCAAGTGGCGGAAATACGAATGCTTTTGATGCTGAAGTTACTATCAATACAAGCGAAAGTTTGGACGGAACAACGGCTTATGCTGACAGTGTGTTTTTTAAAGAAGATCTTTCAGTTGAAGAAGCGATTTATGTAATGGGAAGGTATTGGAATATTGATCTTATTGGAGGAGTTTTAGATGGAGTCGTTAATATTCGGTTTTTCTATGATGAAAGAGAATCAGCAAGAATTGAAAATTTGGCTGAAGGTTGGAAAGAGTCCAATGGAGCAACACCAAATCTTTATACAACAAGTGGATTGATATGGTTTAAAACTATAGGAGAATCTTACACACCTAATTCGCAAATTATAGCTAGTGGTTTGAATGTTGATAAACAAGTACTTACTCCTGCAGAATATGGATATCTCAATGGAGTGAAATATGTTCAATTTGATGGTTTGACAAGCTTCTCTGGAGGAACTGCGGCGGTAAGAGTTGGTCTTAATCCAGTACTGCCGGTGGAGTTACTTAGTTTCTCCGGTTATAGTGATGGACCGGTAAATCGTTTGGTCTGGAAAACTGAATCAGAGAATGAAACAAGCCATTTTATTGTAGAGCGAAAGGGAGTAGAAAATCAATTCCATGCTTTAAGCGATCCAGTGAATGCGCTTGGAAATAGTTTAGAAAATATAACCTATAGGTTTGTGGATGAACAACCTCGTGATAATATTGATAATTATTATCGCCTTAAAATAGTAAATGAAGATGGATCTTTTAAGTACAGCGATGTAATTGTAATTACTACAGATGCAACAACTATAAAAGATAAATTTAATGTATTTCCAAATCCTGTTGATGATCTATTGAATTTTGAGTTTAGTAATAATATTTCAGGAAAAGTGCAAATTAGAATTATTGACATTACTGGAAAATTAATGTACAAAGAAAATCAATCTGTTGCCAAAGGCATATTGACACAGGGTAGATTTAATCTTAGTCATTTTACACCTGGAGCTTATATTATTCAAGTAGTTTCCAATGTCAAAGTTCGAAGTAGCCATTTTATAGTTCAATAAAATAATGGTATTCTAGAATACAATTGAAAGGAAATTCTATTTTATCACAATAAATTTTGTATTCATTGACGTTACAAGAGTCCGTTTAATAAAGTTCAAAATTGGAACGTGAGCAGTAAAAGGCTCACGTTCTAATTCTAATTAAAAAACCATCCATATAAGTTTGAAAACCTTACTTAATAAAGATTTACTCACATTATAAATCAAGTATTATGTTAAGGTCTTTCGAAAACCTTCGGATTGCTATTTTAGGAATCCTTCTAATTACCATTTTTTCCAATTGTAAAAAAGATGAACCTATTGTCCTCGAACCAGAGGAACGCGTTTTTCCAAAAGTCGATGAACGATTATGGCATTTATTTGAGGCCTTTGAAATAGAAGCAGCCAAACGTGGATTCGAGGTAGACCTTGTGAAAGAAGGTATTGTTGGAGAAATTAAAGCCATCCCCGAAACTCATGTCGCAGGGCAATGTTCATACAGTCAAAACACGCCAGGGAAAGTAACCATCGATAAAGATTTTTTTATAAACAGCAACGGAAATTTTCAAGAGTTTATCATCTTTCACGAACTTGGACATTGTCACCTACATCGTGGCCATCGAGAAGATGCGAATGCTCAAGGTGTTTGTGTCAGTTTGATGAGAAGTGGGGTAGAGGATTGCCGGGATAATTATAACACCTTGACTCGGAAGCAATATATCGATGAGTTATTTCATCCGGAGAGGTTTTGAGGAGGAAGCAACAATTTTTCTAAATTTTAACCTTCTTCCAATGTCCTTTTCGGAATACCAAAATACTGATTACCGCTAAAATACTTTCCGCAAAAGCAACGGCTATATAAACGCCTTCTGTTCCATATTTCGCAAGGTAATAAGCCAATGGAATCTGTATCATCCAAAATGCAATAATATTAATCACTGTCGGAGTAAACGTATCTCCGGCACCATTAAAAGCCTGACTGATCACCATGCCGTAAGCAAAGAAAACATAACCTGCGCAGATAATTCGTAAGCTGGTTGTCCCAGCATCAATTACGTTTGGATTTTCACTAAAGATGCCGATAATAGGATTGGCAAAAATGGAAAAGATAATAGAGATGAAAAGTAAGAAAAGCATATTGTAAAAAGCAGAAGTCCAAACTGACTTTTCGGCTCGTTCAGGTTGATTCGCTCCGAGATTTTGGCCAACTAGTGTTGCTGCTGCATTCGCTAAACCCCAGGATGGAAGAATGGTGAAAATTATCACCCGAATTGAAATCACATAACCTGCTAATACTTCTTCTGAAAAGTTATTCGAAATAATCCACATAATAAAAAGCCAACTTGCAGAGGCGATTAAAAATTGAATCGCACTCCCAGAACTTAGTTTTATAATGTTCCAAATAATATCAAAAGCTACTCGCAAATGACGAGCAGCAATTTTTATAATTGACTTCCCATTAAACAAAATATAGAGTTGTAATAAAACACCAGTTCCTCGACCGATAGTCGTTGCGACTGCTGCACCTTGGACGCCCATTTCCGGAAAAGGGCCAATCCCAAAAATAAAAAGCGGATCGAGTATAATATTCAATCCGTTTGATAACCACAAAACGCGCATGGCAATTGCTGCATTTCCTGATCCTCGAAAAACACCGTTGAGCATGAATATGAGTATGATTACAATATTAGTAGCGAACATGATTTTTGTAAAACCAACTCCTTCACTAATCAGTTTCTCAGATCCACCCATCAGTCTCAAAATATCTTCTGCGAAGACGACTCCAGTGATTCCAATAATTAGAGAAATTACAACTGCCAAGATTATGGCTTGAACGGTTACGATTGAACCTCCTTCTGGATTTTTCTCTCCAATTCGTCTAGCGACCATTGCCATCGCTGCGGTCATCAATCCAATGGCCAAAGAGTAGACAATCATCATCACCGATTCGGTTAAGCCAACCACTCCGATCGCTTCCTCGCTGATTTTTCCAACAAAATAAATATCGACTACTGCAAATAATGATTCCATCACCATTTCCAATATCATCGGAATCGCTAAGAGGATAATTGCCCGATTGATGCCGATCTTTGTCAAATCCTCATCACTACCTTTTATCGCCTTTTTAATCAGGTCAAATACTTCACTCATGGTGTTGGTTTCGTGTGTTACATGGGGAATACAAAGTTTCTATAAAAATAGTTCAGCGCCCACTATCGTCGCAGAAGATCTATCCTTTTTCTTATTCACCGTAAGGTGTCATACTGAGTGAGTTTACGAGTCGTAGAATTACTCCCGTAACTCCAAGCCTTGTTCAATCCCTTTTTCCACAGCAGGCACTCCGCGCTCCATCCAAACCGGCATCTTTTCTGCCATTAAATAATGATCAAAAAACTGCTGCATCCGAATATTAAAATCCAAGCGATTCTGTCTTTTTAATGGCCAATGTGGTTCATCATTATAATTCAACAACCAAGCAGGTTTTCCCAATCTCCGCATCGCTACAAAAAACTCAATCCCCTGATACCAAGGCACCGCTCCGTCTTTATCATTATGTAAAATCAGTACAGGTGTTTCAATTTTATCTGCATAAAAAATAGGAGAGTTTTCAACATAACGAATATGCTGATCCCAGATTGTTCCACCGATTCGACTCTGTGTGTTTTCATATTGAAACATTCGACTTAGGCCAGATCCCCACCGAATTCCACCATAAGCACTAAACATATTTACGACTGGTGCACCAGATTCTGCACAAGCAAAAAGATTGGTTCGAGTAATCAAATGAGCAATCTGATAACCACCCCAACTATGACCTTGTAAACCAATTTTATCTTCATCAATAAAACCTTCACGGATCAAAGCGGTCGTTCCAGAGATCACTGAATTTTCTGCACTTTCACCAGGATAACCAACTTTATAAACTACATCAGGATTGAAAATCACATAACCACGACTGGCATAAAAAGCATAGTTGATGGTAGATCGATGTGGATAAGGTGCTCTATGTTGATGCAATCTATTGGAACTACGTTCGTAAAAATTTACGATCATTGGATATTTTTTCTTGGGATCAAAATTCTCTGGTTTTATTAATAAACCTTGAAGTTTTTGTCCATCAGAAGAAGTCCATTCGTAGAGTTCCGATGATCCCCAAGAGTATTGAGATTGCTGAGGATTGGCATCACTGATTTGTTTGGCATTTCTAAAAGAACGATCAGCGACGAGTATATCTGGAAAGGTTTGAAAATCTTCCTTGGTATATAGAAAACGATCCTTGTCTCTGGCCTTGGTTGGTCGAGTAGAAAATCGACTGTCTTCTCTGATGATCTCGGTTTGACTACTGCCATTTATCATAGCTTTTGCATAGCCGCTTTGTTTGTTGTGTTCATCAAAAAGCGATAAAAGCATTTCTTTTTTAGGATCAATAAAACGTTCCTCGGGATCCGTTCGAATGTATCTAAATTGGGTTTTGGTTTCTCGACCTCTGGTAAGACGCTTTGGGTTCGCATTATTGCTTGGGTCGTAAACCCAAATATCATAGCGATCATAAATCAAAACACGATCATCGTTTTTAGTCCAGCCAGCCGTTCTATAAGAACTAGGTAACATGGGGCGATCATTTAATTCGTCATAGAATTTTGCGGTACGATTATCGGTGATGGTTGAAGTTTGATGGTTAGCAGTGTTATACGTTTGCCAAACGGTATCGAGCGCATTAAACCAGTAAACAAATTTTCCAGCAGGAGATATTCTTGGAAAGCCTTTTACTCTATCTGCAAATTTCTTCTTGTTCCCTGATTCAATATCGATGAGGTACATATCTCTGGCTTCTGGAAAGCCTTCCCAACTTGCAGATTTTCGATAAGAATCTGTAGCTGTTCCTATAGCAAATTGATTGTTTCGATCTCTGTCAAAAGAAATTTCTGGAACTTCAGTAGAAGTGAGTTGTATGAATTTATTTTTTGAAATATTCCAAACACAGGTGTAGCTTTTTTCTTTGTCATCAGTTAGTTGAGATTCTTGTTGAGTATAAAGACGTGAATCATTCCAGGACCAAACTTCTACATTGACAATGTCTTCCTCTAGTAGCATTGTATCTTCTTCAATGGGAGCGGGAGCGATTCCGAAAAATAATCGTTTCCCATTTTTTGAAAAACGAACATTACCGAATTCACTGACCATCCATTTTTGTGGAAGGAATTTATGATCATTATCGACTAATCTTTTTGCTTGGCTTTTTTTACCATTCCAATAATATAAATGGAAAGGGCGAATTTTAGTTTCGGTGGTATCGAGATCACCGAGGAAAGCAGCATTGGTACCATCCTCATTCATCGTGAGCGATTTAAAAACACCCTTGCTTTGAAACACAGGTTTTAATTCTGATTTTTTACAATCAAAAAGATAAACCCCCTTTTCAAAAGATGAATCTTTACTTTCACTAGCGATTAAAATCTTTTCTCCTTTTTCTGCAAAAGTATAATCCTTTCCTGATGGGATATTTAGTTCAAAATCATTATTCAAATTTTTTATAACTAAAAAATCATCTGGTTTTTTCTTTGATTTCTTTTTTGTAGAATCTTTTTTCTCCGATTCTATTTGAATTCCCTTAGATTTGTAAACCATCCAGCCTGACCATTTCGATGGAATTTTATAGGACTTGACATTTGGTAGTTTAGTGAGTACTTCTGTTTTTAAATTAAAAATACCCAAGGAATCAGCTGGCATATCTTTCTTCTTGACCTTTTCTCTTTTCTTAGTTCTGATCGTATCTACCGCATTTTTGATTTCGAAAATCACAAACTGATTATCTTCGGTAATGCGACCATTGGTTCCTCTTTCAAAATAGAATTCTTTTCCAGAGTCAACATGATTAATAAAAAAGATAGGATCTCCACGTTCGACTGTTAAAGAATAAGTTACCCAATTTCCATCATTTGAAATACGTGATTGGCTAATGGTTTTCCAAATATCAAAATCAGCATGATCTAATTTCGTTTTATTAGGATTCTGGGCATTCAGCACAAAAGAGCTAAATAAAAAGAGTAGCGTAAAGAGTTTTTGCATTGTTTAAAATTTTGCCTGAAAATAAGGAAAAATCGATTAACAAAGGTCGGAATTAGATTGCGGTATTTAGTTAGTGGTTACATTACTTGAAATAACCCCTGAATGGAAATATCATTTTCCGGATTCAATTTTGGAAATCACTTTTTTAATCTGTAACTTTTAGATAAAATATGCGAATCAATTTTGAACTTACGATGGAAGCTAAGCGCATGATTTTAAATGGAGTGTAAAGGGGGAAGGTGTTAGGAAAGCCCGAGAATCTAATACCTAACACCGTCTTTTTAGCTTAGAACAAGTTAAAAACTAATATTAATTAAAACCAGATCGGAATAAAATATATAAAAATGGAATTAGATACCAGATCAAAAGACCAACCAGGGAATGCTAGTGTTGCACGTTTTAGTGGAAAGTTTAATGAGCGACCCAATAATGAAGGGTTAAGAATGCTTTCAGACGAGCAATGGACTTTTTGGAAAAACAATGGCTATGTGGTGCTCAAGCAGATCGTTTCGAAAGAAAATATAAATGCGGTGGAAAATTTCCTTTGGGAGTTTCAGGATATGGATAAAAATGACCCAGCCTCTTGGTATGTCAATCCTGCAAATAAAATGCAGATGACAGAATTGGTTGGTACTGGAATGGTCGAAGTATATAATAATCAGGTTTTATGGAATAACCGACAAGATCCAAAAGTCTATAATGCTTTTGTGGATATTTGGGGAACTGAAAAGCTTTGGGTTTCTATTGATCGAGCAAATCTAAATCCGCCACTTCGCCCTCAAGATCAATTCAAAGGATTTATCCATTGGGATATAGATACAAGTTTAGATCCGACTCCAGTAAATGTACAAGGTGTGTTGGCTATTAATGATCAAATGGAACCAGAGATGGGAGGCTTTCAATGTATTCCAGAATTATATCGAACGTTCAAAGATTGGGCAAAAAAACAGCCTAAAGATCGTAACCCTTTTAAACCAGATACTTCAGGTTTTGAGATTGAAAAAGTTGGTTTGGAAGCAGGTGATTTATTAATATGGGATAGTATGCTGGCACATGGTATTCGACCAAATCATTCTGATCAAGTTCGACTTGCCCAATACATTAGTATGGTTCCAGCTGATGAAAATAATAAGGACCTTCGAGAATGGCGAATTCGCTCTTGGCGAGATCGTGTTGCTCCAGAAGGTTATCCTTTTCCTGGTGATCCTCGTAATTGGGAACAGACAAAATATGAGCAAGCTGACTTGTCGGAATTGGGAGAAAAGTTGTTGGGTTTGAAATCCTGGTGATGGAAAGATTAAACTGAGGTATACTTTTGAATGCTAATTTGGAAATGAGTGAATACTCTTCTAATTGTAAAAGAAAAAAGCTTATTGTTTAAAACTCTTATTTAAATTTGCTTCTTCGATCTCTAAAACCTAATTCTTATTTTCAAATTATTAAAATTTCGTTAAAGCCAAAAAAGCGAATTGATCTTTCGTTATTTTAGCGCAATCTTAATGATGTTGACATTTCTTTCGATACAAAAAAGACTATTTATAATTCAAAACCATACAAAATACATCCATGAAGATTCTAAAATATTTATTAGCTATAGCGCTTTTGGTCGGAGGATTTTTTTTAGGAACCGCTTGGAAAACGACTAAAGGGAATAATGAAGATGAAAACTTAAAAGAGGTTAAAGCTCTTCAAGTAAAAACTTCTATTGAAACTAGTGAATCATCAGAGGATGATATAGACGCAGTCGGAGGTTTTAAATTGACGAAAGATGAAAAATCCGTCATTAAATTATTTGAAAAAAGAGCCCCCTCAACGGTTTTTATCAATACATCTACCTATGAACGAGACTACTGGACAAGAGATGTAACTGAAATTCCACGAGGATCAGGAACTGGTTTTATCTGGGACAAAGAAGGGCATATTATTACCAATTATCATGTCGTTCAAGGTGCTGATCGAGCGAAAGTAACACTGTCAGATCAGACCACATGGGATGCTAAAATGGTAGGTTTTGAACCTGGGAAAGATCTGGCTGTCTTAAAATTAGAAACACCTTCCGATCAATTAAAACCTATACCATTAGGCGAATCAGAAAACCTAAAAGTAGGGCAATTTGTTTTTGCAATTGGAAACCCTTTTGGATTAGATCAAACTTTAACGACAGGAGTAATCAGTGCACTGGGACGAGAAATAGCTTCCGTATCAGGTGCTCCAATTCGTGATGTAATACAAACAGATGCTGCCATTAATCCAGGAAATTCCGGAGGGCCACTTTTGAATTCTTCGGGTCAATTAATTGGTGTCAATACTGCAATTTATTCTCCATCAGGAGCCTATGCAGGAATTGGATTTTCAATACCAGTCGATGTAGTAAAATGGGCAGTTCCGCAATTGATTGAACATGGTCGAATCATGAGACCAACGCTTGGTGTCGAACTGGCAAGAAATAATATTACTCGGAGATTAGGGATAGAAGGGGTTTTGGTTTTAAATGTTTTTGAAGGTTCAGCCGCAGCAAAAGCAGGGATTGTTCCAACAGTTAGAAACAGAAAAGGAGAGATAGAAATAGGAGATATTATTACCGGAATCGATAATGATGATATAAAAACGCATGGTGATTTATCGCTTGCTTTGGAGAAGTATAAGCCAGGAGATACTGTTACCATTAGGATTTTTAGAGGAGAGCAAGGATTAATTATTCCATTGGTTTTGGATGCTGCAAGATAAGTGTTTTAATAAGCTATGCCGATCAGGGGTTAAAATATTTTTAGTTTTTAATTTGTCCTTAGCTAATAAGGAATGGCATTAGGTATTCGGTTTTCGGACTATTCTAACCAACCCGACTGCGTCATACGGGCAGGTGCGGGATACCTAATACCGTTTACACTTCCTTAAAAATCATGTGCTTTGCTTCTATAGTAAATTCAAAACTCGATTCGAATTAATAATTATAATTACTGGACAAGAACCTAAATAAATTGTTATATTACGATTAAAGTTAATTTCCATCGATTAACGAAAAGCAAACGAAAACAAAATTTTTTATGAAATACTTTAAAGTGGGGGGTCAGGATGTTCCTGCAATTGGACTTGGAACTTATCTGATCAAAGGAGAAGAAGCGGTAAAAACAATTGAACAAGCTATTGATATTGGGTATCGACATATTGATACTGCTCAGCTATATGAAAATGAAGCAGAAGTAGGAACGGCTATTCAACAATCTTCTGTTGATCGTTCAGATATTTTTCTAACCACTAAAGTTTGGCCAACACGAATCTCAGAAGAAGATTTTATTCCTTCGGTGGAAGATAGTCTTCGTAAACTAAAAACGGATTATGTCGATTTGCTTTTGATCCATTGGCCAAATAAAGATATTCCATTAAGAGAATCTATCAAGGAGTTAATCAAAGCGCAAGAGCAAGGAAAAGCGAAGCACATCGGGGTTAGTAATTTTCCGATTAATGAATTGGCTAGGTCTATTGGAGCAGGAGCAAATATCGTTTGCAATCAAGTTGAATATCATCCATATATTGATCAGTCGCTTTTGAAAAGCTGGATGGATCATAATAATATTTTGATGACTGCTTATTGCCCACTTGCTCAGGGGCGCGTCATTCAGGATCGGAGCATTCAGAAAATTGCTGAGGAACATGGAAAGACTACTGCTCAGATTGTTCTTCGATGGTTTATGGAACAAGAAAATACACTCGCAATCCCTAAGAGTTCAAACATCGATCGACTCAAAGCTAATCTAGAAATTTTCGATTTTAAACTTTCTACAGAACAAATAAATGTGATCAATGAATTGGCTAAACCAAGCCAGCGATTTGTTCGATCATCAATAGAGCCGGAATGGGATTGATAAGATGCAGTTATGTGGTCATTTAGCAATGTACTCTTTAAAGTATAAGCTGACTTTAGGAAGCTGTAACTTGGAAGTCGAGAATAATGACAAGTTTGCAACTTGTCTACAGCAGCATCACTTTCATTTTAATTATTATTAGAATAGAAAAACTTATTAACCTTTCGCCTCTACCGCCTTCCTCACACTACCATGAGCAATCAACAAAGCCTGCGCCTTATCATAAGGAATATCTAATGCGGCCATCACCATTCGCGTTCCTCGATCAATCAGTTTATCATTACTCAATTGCATGTCCACCATCTTATTATCCTTCACTCTTCCTAATTGAATCATAACGGAAGTACTAATCATATTGAGGATTAATTTTTGCGCAGTACCCGCTTTCATACGAGAGCTTCCAGTTACAAACTCAGGACCGACAATCACTTCAATAGGAAAGTCCGAATGCTCCGCAAGAGGAGATCCAGGATTGCAAGTGATACAAGCAGTAGCAATATTATTTTCTCGACAAGTTTTTAAACCTTGAACAACATAAGGCGTCGTTCCTGAAGCAGCAATGCCAACAACGACATCTTGATTGGTAATAAAATATTTATTTAAATCTTCCCAGGCTTGGGTGACAGAATCTTCCGCATTTTCAACTGCATTTTGAATGGCTTTTTCACCGCCAGCAATAATACCAATCACCCATTCTTTTGGAACACCAAAAGTAGGCGGACATTCTGAAGCATCAAGGATACCTAAGCGACCACTGGTACCAGCGCCGATATAAAAAAGCCGTCCGCCATTCCGCATTTTAGGAACGATATCTTCCACTAACTTGCAGATCGCTGGAATAACTTTTTCCACTGCCAAGGGAACCGTCTGGTCTTCTTGGTTCATGGAAGCCAATAAGTCTGAAACGGACATTTTATCCAGATGCCGATAGTTCGAACTTTCTTCTGTAATCTTCTTCAAAGCTTTTGGGTTTTATAGTTAACTCACCTCGCTTTTTACCTCTCGCTCCTCACTCCTGAATTAAACCTTAATGAATATCTTCCTAGCATACAAAATCCATGCTATCCCTAACAAAAGCAATACATTAAAAATCGCATAGCCAAAAGAGGCATTTATATCAGAAAACACAGAAGTAAAGAAAGTGTTGTAAATCCAACCTTTTAAAGAGATCGTTTCTCCAGCAGCAGTGGTCCATTTGATCAAACTAAACATCCTAGCAATCAAGCCTGACAAGGCATATATGATCAAAGCATTCATTCCAAAAACAATAAAAGGCTTGGTTCCTTTCTTATAACCTAAAACATCCACGACCCAGTAAATTACTCCAAGAAATAAAAGCGAGACGCCACTCATATACAAAACGTAAGAACTCGTCCATAGATTTTTATTAATCGGAAAGGCCAGCGACCATACGAATGCCGCACCTATTAAAATAGTTCCCATTCCTAAAAGTCCGGTTAGTTTTTTATAGACTTCCATGTCTTTTTTGATCCAAAGCCCCGTCAAAACTCCAGATAAACAAGAGGCCACAGCAGGGATGGTACTCAGCAAACCTTCTGGATCCCAGGTCTTTTGCCAAAGCCTTCCTGGCATAAAATGTCGATCAACATAAGCTTGTAAATTGACGCCTCTTTGGTAGTTTGCAGAAACAAAATTATCTGAGATCTTTTGTAAAGGTTCTAATTCGAAAAGTCCACCTTGGGTCATCACCTTTCCAGTATCTAAAGCTTGTTGCATTACTTCGTCAATAGGTACGGGAATCAATGCCATCATCAACCAATAACCAATTAAACAAGCGGTAGCAATCCAAAGCACTCGTTTCCAATCGGCGTATAAAAAGATCAAAGCGGTTATTCCGTAAACAATCGCAATCCGAGGTAATACACCTGCAATCCTCCAAGGGAATTTAAAATAAGGAAAGCCATTTAAAAAAAGGCCAATTGCCAAAATAGCAAAGGTCCTCCATATAATTTTTTTAACGATAGCTGACTTATCATCCCCTCTGGCTTTCCGTTTTGAAATGGCTAAAGCAATAGAAACACCAACGATAAAAAGAAAGAAAGGAAAGACCCAATCAGTCGGTGTGCAGCCATGCCAGTTGGCATGTAATAAAGGTTTGTAAACATTCCCCCAGTCACCAGGATTATTGACGAGAATCATAAATGCGATGGTCATCCCTCGAAAGATGTCGAGAGAGAGAAGACGATTATTCCCTTTCATAGTCGTTTTGTTTTGGATCATATTATTCAATTATAAAATGATCTTTAGAAAGGTACTAAGTTTTAGAAAGGAATCGAAAATATTTTGAGTAAAAATATGTTTAGTGAAATTTAAAAATCTAAACCAACTCAAACATCGTTGACAAACCTCCAACCATCACCGTGAAATCTCCAGCTTCACAAAGCCATTCGTTCTCTATACCAACAAATGATAAATCCTCTTTTTTTAATTGAAAACGAACCATCGTTTGTTCGCCTGCTTCCAATTCTATTTTATTAAATCCTCGCAGTCGTTTTACGGAAGGGGTAATCGATGCATACTCATCACGGACAAATAAAAGCACCGTTTCTTTTCCAATTCGGTCTCCAGTATTTTTGACATTGACTATAATATCCAGAGTATCCTTTTTAGTCATTTTAGTTTTGCTGAGGATTAAATTTGAATATTCAAAAGTGGTGTAAGATAAACCATCACCAAATTCGAACAATGGATCATAGCAAATTTTAGAGCCTTGAATAGAGGAGATTTCTGAATTTTTTCGATCATAAGTTACCAAGCCATGAGCATGCTTGGGATAAGTAATTGGGAGCTTTCCTGAAGGGTTTTGATCTCCAAAAATAATATCAGCTAAAGCCCGTCCACCTTCATTTCCCGGATAGAATCCACAAATGATATTGTCAATGTCTTCAGCGATGGGAGTGATTAACCTCGGTCGACCTTGCAACAAAACAAGGGTAACAGGTTTGCCGGTAGCAATCATTACTTTTGCAAATTCGATCTGAGCATCTGGCAAATTTAGATCATCGATGTTTCCATGAAATTCACAGTAAGTATTTTCACCAAGGCAAAGCACAATGTGATCAGAATCTTTAGCCGCGTTTATTGCTTCTCTAAGCGAAGTCATTTCGTCAAAGGTTGTTCCTTCTACAAAATGGACTTGCTCCGTTCCAATTTTATCTTTGATCGCTTGTAAAAGCGTGGGCTTGTTTTTTATAAATTCATCTGCTCGATCACCTTGCCAGGTTTCTGTCCAACCGCCATTCAAATGCTTGATGTTATTTGCTGCGAAGCCTGTGACCAAAACTTTAGCATCCTTAGAAAGAGGAAGTTGCTGATTTTTATTTTTTAATAAAACAATAGACTCTTGAGCCAATTGCAAAGCAAATTTAGCATGCGTTTCCGATCCAAATAATTGGTAATCCGCTGTCGGTGAAAGGCCAGGATTTTCAAAAAGACCAAGCTTTTGCTTTAAAGCTAAAATCCTTTTTACAGATTCATTAATCCGAGATTCCGAAATACTTCCTTCTTCGATCAGTTCCAGTAATAAATCGGAAAATGTAAAATCATCAGGAACCATGCTCATATCAATTCCTGCTTCGATTGCTAGTCGAATTGCTTCCTTGTCGGAGCTGGCAATTCGATGTCTACTATGCAAATATTTAATGTCTTCCCAATCGGTTACAACGAGCCCTTTAAAGCCCAATTCGTCCCTCAGGAGATCCGTCAATATTTGTTTGCTTGCATGAACTGGTATTCCATTTATCTCTCCAGAATTAATCATGATTGATGCCGCCCCAGCTTTGATCGCTGCTTCGAAAGGTGGTAAAAAATATTCTCTTAAAAATCGCTCTGGAATCCAAGCCGGTGTTCGATCCTTTCCATTCAATGGCATTCCATAACCAAGAAAATGTTTTAAACATGCACCGACTTTGTATGGATTATCGATCTGATTATCTTGAAAACCTTCAAGCATTGCTAAACCCATTTCATTCACCAGATAAACATCTTCACCGAAAGTTTCCCAAAGCCTTGGCCAAAGTGGATGTCGGCAAACATCTAGAACTGGAGAAAAATTCCATGGGATACCAGAGGCCCTAGTTTCATAAGCAGTGATGGAAGCGGCAGCTTTTACTAAATCTGGATTAAAGCTGGCAGCCATGTTTATCTGTTGAGGAAACAAAGTAGCATCGACTGTATAATTAACACCATGAATTGCGTCGATACCATATAAAACAGGAATGCCCAAACGGGTTTCTTTAATAGCAGTTTGCTGAATCGTTCCAATTAATTCAATCCATTCCGTTCTGGTCAATGGAATTCCAGGCGTATTTAAAATCGAGCCTACGCCATATTCAATGATCGCTTTTTTTAAAGAAACTTGCTCTAAACGGTGAGGTAATTTTGCATGGTAGATTTCTCCTTCGAGGATGACATCTAAAGTTAGTTGAGTCATCTGGCCTACTTTTTCTTTAAGGCTCATTTTGGAGACTAGGGAATTGATATCTTCGATGATGTTTGGTTTTATTTAAAAAAGTGAACCTACCTGATTTGATTTCAAGTAGGTTCACAGGTGATAGTTAGAGTATGAAACGTAATTTTCTGTTAGTGACGGATCAAAATTATTGATAATTCCGTCTATTTTTTAACGTAAAATAATGATTAATAACAAGATTTTCTTGCATCTGCATAAAAGTATTGCAATTCAGCAGAAAGATATAAGCTGATCAACTTTCATGTAAATATCGAAAATTGGTGCTATGAGGTTTTTGTAAAACCATTTCTACTTTTTGACGATATTGAAGAGGAGTCGTTTTTTTGTATTTTTTAAACAAGCGATTAAAATTGGAGATATTATTAAAACCGCAATTAAAACAGATTTGACTAATGGTGTCTTGGGTTTCCATTAGTAATTTGCAAGCAAGTCCTATTCTAAGTTCAACCACGAATTGAGTAAAACTTTTCTTTGTACATTTTTTAAAAAAATGGCTGAAAGCGGATTCACTCATATTAGCAATCTCAGAAGCTTGAGTAACTTTGATTCGCTGTGTATAATTATTCATGATAAACTCGTAGACATCGCTAATACGTTTGTTTCCCAATTCCTCAGGTTTCGCATTAAAAGAAGTCGAAGTCAATAATTGTTGATTAGAATTGGTTGCCAGA
Organism: uncultured Saprospiraceae bacterium; assembly: GCA_937921595.1. Classification (GTDB taxonomy): domain Bacteria; phylum Bacteroidota; class Bacteroidia; order Chitinophagales; family Saprospiraceae; genus JAHDHW01. The sequence goes on along the minus strand of CAKZTD010000079.1, from coordinate 12,802 downwards.
AAGTTGAGAAGAGAAAGAAATTCTATAATAGCTTGGAAGCCATCCATATGTTCCAGTTTCAATAATCGATCTGCTACATGATCAACGATTTCTTCATCAAAATGAATGCCTCTGGTAGAACGAAGCAACATTTTTTTTATCGGATAGAAAGCTTCTTTTTGTAAAAGCGAAGATTCAAATAGCTCATTGTCAAACTGAACTACGATCGTTCTGGAATTCTTGCCAAGGCCCTCAGGCATATCTGAGTTGTCCCATCGGTGATAAACATATGGACCAATCAGTACTAAATCTTTTCTTGAATATTTTGTAACAGAATCTCCAACTATTCGATTTCCTTTACAATTTAAGGTCAAACAAAGCTCATATTCTTTATGATTATGCAAAGGATAATCAAAGGTTGGGTTGTCGTAATTAGACAAAACAAAGGCATCTTTATTATTTAGGGGCGTTATTTCTCTATAAATTTTCAATACAAGCAGTTTTGTTTTTTAACTCAAACATTAAATTATAAAAAAAAGATGATATTTTTAAGCCATATCGATTTATCTTTTGTTTATAGAGAGAGGTTTCGGGACTAAAAAAACATATTTATAAATCCACCTCAAAATCTAAAAACTATTATAACTTGCTAGCAATAACTCATAAAACCTTAAACGTAGCTTTACTGTTAATGAGTTTTCTTGATTTTACTAAATGAAAATACCCCTGAAAAAATGAAATACTTAAAGTCATTTTCAATATTAACACTGATTGCCCTTATTGCATCTTCTTGTGCCAATTATAAAATTAACTATAGTAAAGCTCAGGAAAACTGGAAAGAAAATAAACCTGAAGATAGAGAGATCGAACATACCATGTTCTTGATTGGTGATGCTGGTGATTTTGATGATAAAAAGCAATCTCCTGCTCTTCCTTTGTTAAAAAGAAAATTAGATGCGGCATCGGAGAATAGTAGTGTGGTTTTTCTTGGAGATAATATTTACCCTGGTGGTCTGGCTACAAAATCAGAGGATCTCGATCGTAAACTCGCTGAAGAAAGATTAGATGCGCAACTAGCTACACTCAAAAATTTTAAAGGTAAGCCAATGTTTATTCCTGGAAACCATGATTGGAGATATTATGGCTTGAAAGGAATTAGGAGGCAAGAGAAATATATTGAGAAAAGATTGAATGCAGGGATAGTGAATGAAGACGATTGGGGGAATTATTTTTTACCAGATAATGGATGTAGTGGACCAGAATTAGTAGAGCTTAGTGAAAATGTTGTGGTGATTATTATTGATAGCCAATGGTATGTTAGCGACTGGGATACTGAGCCAGAAATTAATGATGGTTGTGATGTGAAAAGTCGAAAAGTATTTCGTTTTGAATTAGAAGAAATGCTGCGAAAATACAAGCGGAAAAATGTTGTTTTGGCGATGCATCATCCTTTGTATTCTCATGGCCCACATGGTGGATATTTTACCATCAAACAACACATCTTTCCATTGACAGATCTTAACGAAGGTGCCTATGTACCATTGCCAATAATTGGTTCTCTTGCCGCATTTTTAAGAGGTGCCGTCGGTACCCGAACCGATCTTGCTCACCATAAGTATAAAGCGCTTAAAGACGATGTTTTATTTGGTGCAAAAAAGAATGGGCGGTTTATTATCGCCTCTGGTCATGAGCATACTCTTCAGTATATCGAACAGGATAATCAATATCAAATAGTTAGCGGTAGTGGATCAAATAAGAGTCCTGCTAAAGTCGGAAAAGGTTCCGATTTTGCTTATGGAGGTAATTATGGTTTTGCTCAATTAGATTTTTATAAAGATGGATCTGTTTGGATTAAATACTGGGTAGTCGATAAAGATAATCCTGAAGGGGAAGTGGTTTTTCGTAGGAAAGTAAAAGATAAAATTGATGTTACTGAAGAGTCTTTGATGACTGACTTTCCAGAGTATGAAGAGCAAAAAGATTCGATTGAAACGAGCCTGTTTTCTTATAAAGTAAAAAAGAAAGGAGCAATTCATAAAGCTTTCTTAGGTTCTCATTACCGAGATTTGTATCGGCAAAATTATAAGATGGAAGTCTTGGATCTTGCTGAGTTTAGAGGAGGGATGAAACCGATAAAAAGGGGAGGAGGGAATCAAACCAATTCCTTGAGATTGATTGACCCTAATGGAAAGCAATTTGTGCTCCGGTCTATGGAAAAAGATGCTTCCAGGGTATTGCCTTATCCATTTAATAAACTGTCTTTTGCAAAGCCAATTGTTACAGATAACTTTATGTCAACTCACCCATTTGCTGCTTTTTCAATTACTTCAATGGCAGAAGCTTCTGGGATTTATCATACCAATCCAAAACTGGTTTACGTACCTAAGCAACCTGCTTTGGGGATTTATAATGATGAATTTGGAGGCGGCGCATATCTGTTAGAAGAACGTCCGGCAAAAGATTGGCGAGAGTTGGATAGTTTTGGAAATTCTAAAAAAATAATTTCTTCCGGTGATGTTGTTCATAAGATTTTAAAAAACCATAAACATAAAGTAGATCAAGATTTTGTCGTACGTTCTAGGTTATTTGATTTAGTAATTAATGATTTCGATCGACACAATGATCAATGGCGTTGGGCGTCTTTTAAAGATAAAGAAAAAGGAGTTACAACTTACCGACCTATTCCAAGGGATCGGGATCAGCCATTTGCAAAATATGATGGATTGGTGACGAGAGGAATTACAGCCTTGGTTCCTTTTTTAAAACAGCTGTATGTCTATGGTCCAGAAACCAAGAATATTAAATGGTTGACTTATGGTGCCCGAACTTTTGATCGTGCTTTCATGAATGAACTCTCCTGGGAAGATTGGGAAAAAGAAGTAAAGCATATCCAAAAGAATCTTACCGATGAAGTGATTGATGAAGGGTTTCAAAGCTGGCCAAAATATGCTTATGAAACGACCGGTAAAAAGATTGCAGACATTACTAAAAAACGAAGAGACGGTCTGATGGAATTGGCGAAACGTCATTATCTAGTCGTTGCAAAAAATGTAGATGTTTTCGGAACAGAGAAAAAGGAATTATTCAAAGTAGAACGATTGACTGATCGGGAAACTAGAGTCAGAATGTATCAATTGAAAGACAAAGGAAGGGACTCCGTTTTAGTTTATGACCGCATATTTTTTACACACGAAACCAAGGAGATTCGCTTGTTCGGAGAGAATGGAGATGATCGTTTTCATTTTACCGGAGAGACTAAAAAAGGAATTTTGATACGAGCAATTGGTGGCTTAGACGAAGATCATTTTTTCGAAGATTCTCATGTAAAAAGAGGTGGTGCTAAAACAAAAATTTATGATACCACTACTGGGAATATTATCAAGCTAGGGAAGGAAGGAAAAGATATGACTTCTAATGATCGGGAGAAAAATATTTACAACAAAAGCGATTATCATTATGAGTATGATTATATGGTACCCTTGCCTTTGGTTGGTTATAATCCTGATCGGGGCTTATCCTTAGGAGCGAATTTATTATTTACAAAATATAAATTTAAAAAGAGTCCTTATGCTTCAACGCATAGAGTGATTGGACTTCTTGCGTTTGCGACGAAAGGGGTAGACCTTACTTACGAAGGCAACTTTGTTGATGCGATTGGGAAGGCCGATTTTTATTTGGAAGGTATACTGAGGACACCTAAATGGGTGCAAAATTATTTTGGTCTTGGAAATAATTCACTGAATCCTGAGGCCACAGAAGACGATTTAGATTTCAATAGGATTCGTACAAGTTTGACCCGTATAAAGACAGCTGTCAAGCAGCCGATTGGTGGCGGAGGTGGTTTCTTTTCTGTGGGGCCTTTTGTAGAACGAGTGGATGTGGAAGAAACTTTAAATCGATTTGTGACCAGTGACGACAGTGGCCTGCCAGATGATATTTTTGAATCTAAATATTATACCGGACTTGATCTTGAATTGAATTTTACGAATGTGAATAGCCTAGCAAAACCTACTCGTGGAATTGTTTTCCAAATGGGCTCTAGCTTAAAGTTTAATCTTAAAGATCAAGATAAAACTTTCGTTCCTTTTAAAACGGAATTAACAATTTATGAAAGTTTGACGGAATCAGAATCGATTGTTTTTGCTTCTCGGATTGGAGCAGCGTTTGCGTTTGGAGATTATGAATTTTTTCAAGCTCCTTTTATTGGTGGAAATACGAATCTAAGAGGATATCGTGGAGAGCGTTTTACTGGTGATAAGTCTTTTTATCATAATAGTGAATTTCGAGCTCGTCTCTTCGGATCTGAGAATTCTATACTTCCTTTTTCATTTGGTGTCAGCGCTGGGTTTGATTATGGAAGGGTTTGGTTAGATGGCGAAGATTCAAATAAATGGCACTCTGCTTATGGTGGTGGTGTTTGGGTTGCACCGATTGATTTTATTATCATTTCAGGTCAGGTTTTTAAATCTAAGGAGTTTGCTCAAGTTATCGTGAATATTGGATACTTTTTTTAGAGGAGTAAATTGAACCTAATAAAATTATTAGAATGATAGATGTAGCTCTATAGGAGAGATATCTATCATTCTAAAATTGAATCAATTTGAATACGAATATTCACAAATTTATTTTTCCTAACAACCTTTCATATTTTCATTATCAATTCTCCATTATTCACTCCATTAATATGTACTTTTACATTCAATCTATTGAATAATTTTTAAGTACAAATGCCATTACGTCCAAAAAAACAGACTAGGAAGCAGCAATTCAGTCCAGCAGGGATCGATATACTTCGTTTGGATGATACCAAGAAGAAACTAGGGTATAATGCTTTCCCGTTTTCTTGTAAGTTGAGCTTTGTACCCTTGATCAATCATTGGAAAAAAAAGGTAAGTTCAGGAGATGCTGGAGAAGTTATTATAGCTAAGGAGATCACCAAGCGACTGGATGCTGGTTTAGAGTTTTTGACCCCATTCGATAGCCTTGATGAGATTGAAGACAAACGAGATTTTGTTGAGCTTCTGCTCACTGGGATTTTTCCTTCTGCTTTAAGAGATCAGGATTTGGCTTTCGCCAGAAAACCATTTGATCCATCTGGATTCTATTATACCCGACCATTTTTAAATCTCTTTTCAAAAGAAGGTATTTCATTTTATATCAACAATCAGGAAGGAGTAAGAGATGCGACTATATTAAGAGCATGTAGGATGATTCTAAATCGATTCTATGGCCAGCGTATTGAATATAGAGAAGAGAAAGTGCTTTCCATGAAGACCTCAGATAATCCTTATGAAAAGCATTTCAAGTTGGAGTATAATACCAATTATGTAGAGATCAAAAAACTAAAACCACTAAAGTCAATTTCTCAGGAAGAGATAAATATGTTACTGTGTGATATTGAAGATATTGACTTATGGTTGGAGTACATACCGCCTTCGCATTTTGAGTTTCAAGGAATGGTAAGCGTAACTTTAATTGATGTAACCGAAGGCGAAGCAATGTCTCGGTTGAAAAAAACTTTATTAAATAAGGACGCTGTAGTAGATCCTGAAAGTATTCTCGAATTGGAAAAACAATTGAGGAATTATTTTGGAATCAGAGATTTGGTGATGGGACTTATTGCAGTCGATTTTCCTGTTGGTCGAAAGCTGCCGCATAAGTATAAAATCAACCACTCTTTGCTCAATAAAAAAATGAAACGATTGTTTAGCAAAAAACATGTCGGGTCTATTTATGAGCAAGCTTGTATAGCAAGGGAAACCCTAATCGTTGAAGATCTTAGAAAAGTTGCAGAACCAACTGGCCTTGAAAAGCAATTGATGAAAAGAGGACTTCAGTCGGTGGTCATTGTACCTTTGATGAGGTCTGATAATTCTGTCATTGGAATTCTGGAGTTAGGATCTCCTAAGGCCTTTGCCCTAAATAGTTTTATTGAAAGAAAACTCCGAGAAGTGCGACCGCTTTTCAGAACGGTGCTTCGACGTAGTCGGCAGGAAATTGATAATGAAGTTGAAGCCATTATCAGGGATCGATACACGGCTCTGCACCCGAGTGTAGAATGGAAGTTTGTGGATGCAGCATTTAAATTAATTGCTCGAAGAAAGAAAGAAGGAGATAAGGCAATGATTGATCCTATTGTTTTTAAAAATGTATATCCACTTTATGGGCAAGCTGATATTGTGGGATCTACCAATATGCGGAACAATACCATTCATGAAGATTTTGTAGATAATCTGGATCGAGTAAAAAAGGTTTTGGAAGTTCTAGATGTTAAAAATGATTTTCCAATTATAGAACGTTTAAAAGGCAGAGTCGAAGAAGAAATTGAATACTTGGAAAGTGGTATTATTTCAGAGCATGAATTTAGAACTTCTGAGTTTTTGAAAAAAGAAGTCTATCCTGTTTTTGAACAACTTAAAAACCGAAAAGGTAAAAAATATCAAGAGTTAGATGATTATTTTAATGATCTGGATCATGACTTGAAAATCATTTATAATAAAAGAAAGGATTATGAAGAGAGTGTTCGTCTTATCAATAAAACGATCGGAGATTATTTAAATAGAGAGGATAAGGGTAATCAGCAAATGCTCCCTCATTATTTTGAACAAAGTAAAACGGATGGAGTAGAGTACAATTTATACATTGGACAATCTTTGTTAAAAGGGAAAAGATTTGACCTGATCCATCTTCAAAATCTTCGCCTCTGGCAATTGATTTCTATGTGCGAAATCACAAGGAAAATTGATGCACTTCAAGCAAGTTTGCCTATTTCTCTAACCACGGCACAATTAATTCTCGTTCATAGTACTCCTTTAACCATACGATTTCGAATGGACGAAAAGCAATTTGATGTTGATGGTACTTTCAATATTCAATACCCAATTCTGAAAAAGCGTATTGATAAAGCATTGATAGAAGGAACTGGACAGCGGTTGACTCAAAAAGGAAAGGTTGCTATTGTATATGCTCAAGAAAAAGACCGTATTGAATACATGAAGTACCTTGAGTATCTTCTTCAAAAAGAGATGATCACCGAAGACATTGAGCAAGTTTCTCTTGGGATGATGCAAGGCGTTCAGGGGCTGAAAGCTTTAAGAGTGACGGTAAAGTAGTTTACATTTTATAAATGAGTGAATCCTCCTAAATGTAAAAACACATGAGCTATGTACTTAGATTTCCCAAATATTTACACAATTATTCATCTGGACAAGAAATATTGAGTAAAGCACTCAAATCAAAGTTTTACGAGAAAAGTGCATAAAAACTTGAAGTTTTACTTAGAAAAATCGGCTTTAAAGAGCATTTATTTGGATCAAATGCTAAAGAATTGTTAAAAAAGCACAAGAATATATGTTTCCGTTAAAACAAGGAACTATATTTAAAATAAGCCTGTTATAGAGTTCGTTAGCATTCCTACGAATGCTTCTCCTCCACAGAAATAAATCATTAGTCAAAATCAAAAAATAAACTTATAAGGTCAATATCTACTTTTTTGCATTGTACGGATAAATTTTCAACCATTAAAACAATAATGCGATGAAGGCCACTTTAAGTTTACTATTCTCAATTATCTTTCTTTCATTTACGCTCGCTCAGGACCTGGTTTTGTCACCGATGCCAAGTGTCAATTGTCAACCTGGAGTAATCAATAAATCTCCTTCTAAAGGGATTTCTTTTGAATACGGCTTGATACCTAATCTTCAACTGAGGAATCAGAACACCTTTGATATTTCGAATCCTACGAAAATTGGAGTGAGTAAGCAATTTAAGTTTAAACTCAAAGCTCCAATCCTTTTAAAGGATAACCTCAAGTTACTTGCTGGCTGGAATTATGCTGGTGAAGAATATAGCTTTGACTATCTCGGAACTGAAAATGGAGGATTATTTAATAGTGTAGATGATATTCACCTTAAGAGCTCATCACTTTCTTTATATCTTATCAAATCAATCAATCATAAATATTACTTTGCTGCAAAAGCACAAGCATCTTTCAATGGGGATTATGATGGGATGTTTAATTTTGATCAAAGATATGCTAGCTATAATTTGGCGACTATTTTTGGAGTGAAAAAGCGAGCGAATGTAGAGTGGGGGGTAGGTTTATTATTCCGACATGGACCGAATACAAACTTACCAGTATTGCCTTTTGGAATTTACAACCATACCTTCAATGACAAATGGGGAATCGAAGCAACTATTCCTTCTAGCATAAAAGGACGATATAATATCAATAAAAAGAATATTCTTTTATTTGGGCCTGAATTCGAAAGTAGAAGTTATGCCGTTGATAACCTTGGAAAAGAAAGTGAGCCTTACTTTTTAAGACGATCAGAATTGAGATTTGCTGTGAATTACCAGCGTCACTTAGGGAGTTGGTTTTGGTTAGAGTTATCTACAGGGTACACTCATAATTTTACAACAAGCTTAGAAATTGATAATATGTCAGGCTTAAATGCTCCAGCGAATTTTAATACTTCTAGCAGTCCTTTCTTTAAGGTTGGTGTTTTTATCAGCCCTAGTTCTATGAAGAAAAAAGGAAGATAAAGAGTTATACTAGAATTTGGGATTTAGGAGTGATCTAGTAATCTTAAATCCCAAATTCTATTCTTATATAAGCTCAGAATACATTTCTAAACCTCCATTCGGGGGACTCACGAACATCCAAAAACTCGTTTTGTTTACACAACCAGTCTTTTTTTGGCAATAAAATTGAACTTTAAGGAAAAACAATAGCTTATTATCTTTTAAATCCATATTTTTAAAGAATAGAGAGCGTTTTCTACACCATCAATTTGAGAATACAGACTGGTAAGGCAATTAATTATTAGTAGCCCTTTCAGTTTTAAAAATTAAAGTTTTTATTGAATAAAATCTCATGAGAGCTACTTTAAGTCTGTGTTTATTCCTTTCATTTTGTACAGTATTATGTGCTCAGGATTTGTTATTGACACCAATCGGAGAAACATTTTGTAGACCGGGAGTCATCAATAAGGCTCCAGGGAAAGGGTTTGTATTGGATTACGGAATCAATCCTAACATTAATCTTCGATCCGAAAATGCGACTTCAATATCAGAACCCACCAAAGTAGGCGTCATTCACCGTTACTCGTTTAAGATTAAAGCACCAATTTTGAATAAAGAAAAAATCAAAATGTTGGTGGGATGGAATTACTATGGTGAAAAATATAGTTTTGATCAAATAGGAGATATCAATACTTTGCTTTTCAATACGATTGATGATAAGCAGTTGAAAAGCTCCAGACTTTCGCTTTATATGATTCGTCCAATCAATCATAAATATTATTTTGCTTTAAAAGGAGTTGTTTCTTCCAATGGTGATTATGATGGAGGGATAAATTTTGATAAACGATATAGCCGATTTGATGTAGCTACTATATTTGGGGTGAAAAAACGATCGAATGTAGAATGGGGTGTTGGTCTTTTATTCCGTAAAAATTTTAATGGCAGCTTTCCAATTGTTCCTTTTGGAATTTATAATCATACTTTCAATTCTAAATGGGGAGTAGAAATGACGATTCCGACTAGCTTTATGGGACGTTATAATTTTAATGAAAAAAACATCATTCTCTTTGGCCCTCAGTTTGATAGTCGATCCTATTCTATCGATGTACGAAATTCAAATACCAATCAACTGGATCCTTTTATAATGAGAAGATCAGAACTTCGGTTCTCAGTACGATACGATTATAATATCAAGAGTTGGTTGTGGATGGAAATGACAACGGGTTATGTAAGAAACTTCACTACTCGATTTGAAGATCTTGAAAATGGCCTCGATCCAGAAATTGTAAGAGTTGATCCTTCAAATGGACCTTACTTTAAATTTGGAATATTTTTATCTCCTCCGAAAGGAGCAATTAAAGGTATGAAATAAAGAATTTGGCTCTAAATAGATTCATTTTGAGTTTAAGGATGGCATTAAAGTAGATTTCTAACAATGCACTTACTTGATTTTTGACCTATTTTGATCTTTTTCTTCCTTTTCTTTGGCTATTTTTAGCAAGTCTCTCATAAGTTTTACATTTCTTTTCTTGCCCTCATTCCACATTCGTTGAGCTTCTTTGGTGTAAAATTGATGTTTTCCTAAAAATTCCAGGTTATTTTCCAGCCACTCAATATCAGTGTATTGATTACCACATATGACATCCCACTCATGCCGTAGTTTGATGCTTAATGGATAACAGGTAGACATTCCAAGGTTGCTGAGATCTGCATCTTTAAGGATTTTTTGGAGATGGGTATTTGGCTCATTGATCGTTCGAGTAGCGTCAATGCATTCAAGAATCAGTTCAATTTTCTCTTCCGGATAGTTTTCCTTTTCTAAAAAGGACTTTGCAATCTGATTACTTGCCGTTTCATGTCCAGTATAAAGCATCGTATAACCCGCATCATGAAACCAAGCGGCAATGGCAAGTATTTCCAACTCATCTTCAGGTAACTCCTGCTCTTCTCCTATTTGAACGGCAAACTCCCTTACAGATTCAGTATGAGCGAGGTCATGGAACCAATAATCATCAGACAACTTCTCCTTAAAGAGTTGTTGAATAAAGTTTTCCGACTTTTGAACAATTTGACGCTGCATATGATTTCCTGGGTATACTTTCCCTTCCCTCACAAGTTAGTTTAATGGATGAAAATAAACAAGATAATGAAGTGATTTAAACTGTTGCTTGAAATTATTAGTATCTCAATATGTCACCAGTCTCAAAACTGCTTTCTTATATATGATAATGAATTGAATCGTTTATTGAGATGAAACTACTTTTGAGCTACCATAATAGTGTCACTTTTTATTGAAAAAAGGAAAGAATTTCAATAATAAAAAAAGTTATTATTGTTATAGTCAAAAAAACCGGTGAATAATTGGCGTTTTGAATATTAATTGTCATATTAGCGTTAATTATTATTGCTCCCATCGAACTTAGATTTAGAGAGAGATTATTTTATTATAAAACATTTTGGGAATTATGCTTATTGTTTACATTGCAACTGGAGCGCTCTTAATCGGAGCGTCACTAATCGTTGGATCTAATTTACTAGCACAGAGAGGTAGAAAACAATAGACAATCAATTTTTAAACTGATTGTCTTAACCCCTTCCCCAAGCCTCGTTGTTGTACTTTAGATTCTTATTTTTCAGACATTTTATACCCGTTCTTAACCCATTTACTGTCATTGGAAACATTCGGTTTTCTGTATATTCTCTAAGAATAGCAGTAGTCTCGTAATAGGACCATGAATATTCTGGGTTCGGGTTTATCCAAATCATATCGGAGAAGTGATCCTTCATTCGACGCAACCATGTTATGCCTGGTTCGTCATTATAATGTTCGACACTTCCACCCTTGTAGAATATCTCATAGGGTGACATTGCTGCATCTCCAATAAAGATGAGCTTGTAATCTCTATTGTATTTATGGATAAGTTCTAAGGTAGGAATCCGTTGTTGAAACCTTCGGTTGTTATCTTTCCATACTGTTTCATAGAGACAGTTATGGAAATAGAAATATTCGAGATGTTTGAATTCATGCTTTGCTGCCGAAAAAAGCTGAGCACAAAGTTCAATATGGTCATCCATAGAACCACCTATATCCATTAGTAGCAAGACCTTGATCCGGTTTTTCTTGGTCGGTACCATCGATATATCGAGCATTCCCGCATTTTCGGAAGTTTTTTTTATGGTATCATCTAGATCGAATTCATTGGGAATACCTTCGCGAGTCAGATGCCGAAGCCGCTTCAAAATAAGCTTCATGTTTCGCGTGTTCAATTCTACATCTCCATCCAGGTTTTTAAAAGCTCTTTTTTGCCAGACTTTGATTGCGGTACGATTGCCAGCGGATTGAGGTCCCATTCTAAAACCTTCTGGATGATAACCCCCTGAACCAAAAGGAGAGGTGCCTCCAGTACCAATCCATTTATTTCCTCCTTGATGCCTTTCTTTTTGTTCTTCCATCAACTCTTTGAATCTTTCCATCAGCGCATCGAGACCACCAAGTTTTTCTAACTTTTCTTTCTCTTCTTCACTCAAGAACTTATTCATCATATTTTCTAACCAACTTTTCGGAATCTGTGTTTCTAATAAATCATCGCTGATCATTTCGATTCCCTGAAAATGAGCACCAAAAACTTTGTCGAAACGGTCAAGCTGAGCTTCTTTTTTTACCATAATCGATTTTGACAAAGCATAGAACTCTTCGATACTGTGCCCAATCACTTCAGACTTTAAAGCATGAAGCAGATTAAGATATTCATGCAAGGATACTGGAATACCATTTTGACGAAGGCTATGAAAGAAAGTTAGAAACAAAGGATTTAGTTTAGATTTTGAAATTAGAAAATAATGGATATGAATGCAATTTAAATAAAAAATGAACTCAATGTTTGGGATTATTAGATATTGGCGATTTTTAAATTACAAATGCGAATCAGGTTTGAAAGGTATTATCATAACTCCCAATAGCATAATTTTAATCTGATTGTAAACGGTAAAGGGTATTCGGTGTTTGGCATTCGTAGAGCCCGAACACAGAACACCTAATACCCTTTTTCATAGCTTAGAGCTAATTCAAAACTAATATTATTCACCTCTTAATTGACATAACTAACAAAATTGTAAGTCCTGTTCGGCATTACTAATTCATTATTGAACAATCTTTAGTTTTTCCCAATAAAAAGTATTTATTTTGCAGGCAGTAAATTTCAACATGATCTTAGTTAAATAACCTATCATAAATATCCTTTCCGAGCATGCTGTTAATTAAAAATGCGACAATCCTTGATCCTGGATCAAAACTCAATGG
>CAKZTD010000078.1 GCA_937921595.1 uncultured Saprospiraceae bacterium | reverse complement strand
CTCCTTTATATTGTTCAAAAAAGCCCTGCCCTTTTGTATAATGGGCTCCAATATTGAAATTTAGATTGCGATTAATCTGACGATTAAAAAATGCTTGATAATGAGTCTGTTCATAATCATCCACTTCATTCTCATGTGGAGTTCCTGGCTTTTCGGTACCTGCTGTATTCGTCCTTCGGAGTTTATCATCATCAATATATTGGGCAGGAACTCCATTCCATGCTTGGTAAGTAACCTCATGTCCACTGAAAATATTTACCCGAAAAGAACTCTTCTTTCCAAGATAAGCACCTGATAAATAGAAAGATTCTAAATCCGCAGTACCACGATCGATGTATCCATCAGATTGGATTTTGGATAAACGACCATCAAAGGAAAATTTATTTTTGATCAAGCCAGTTCCAAAAGTTGCATTGGATTTCCAGGTATTAAAAGAACCAAGAGAGCCACTCATACTTCCATAAGCTTCTTGATTCATTTTATTGGTATTCAAATTAATGGAAGCTCCAAAAGCACTTCCTCCATTGGTAGATGTTCCTACCCCTCTTTGAATTTGAATATCATTGGTCGAAGAGACAAAATCCGGAAGGTCAACCCAAAATACACCTTGAGATTCTGAGTCATTAAGAGGAATACCATTGATGGTTACATTGATTCGAGAAGGATCAGTTCCTCTGATTCTTATCCCAGTATATCCGATTCCAGTTCCTGCATCAGAAGTCACAACAGCAGAAGGCGACCATCTTAATAAATAAGGAACGTCTTGCCCAAGATTGCTTTCTTCTATTTCTTCTTTGCCTAAATTTGTATAAGTGAAAGGTGCTTTTTCACCAGCTCGAGTAGCTTTTACAATCAGTTCATCAAACTCGATAATCTCTTCTATCATTTGAATATTTAAAACATATCTGGATACACTTTCGGGGATAAATATTTCGCGAACGATTGTTCTATATCCCAAATAAGAAACTCGAACATTATAATCTCCTCCGGCAATCGACTCTATATTATAGGATCCATTGAACGTCGTAATCGCTCCTTTATTCGTATTGAGAATCATGATATTGGCACCAACCAAAGGGTTCCCTTCTACATCAAGAATCCTTCCTCCCATGGAGTGTTGGGCATAACTTACGCTACCTAACATTAGCATTGCTAAAGCAAAAAATAAATTTTTCATAAAAAATACATCGATTAAATTTGAAATAATTTAAGCTACCAGGGGTACGGCACTTATTTTACTTCATGACCCAGAACAGGCCAAATAGTGGCTGTCCTTTTCCTTACCAGAATTACCCGGTCAGGTTCGATGGGTATAATCTCAGCCTTGAAACAGTGGTAAAAAAAAGTTATCCTTAAATCTGTTTCAGGGGGCACCCCAAAAGATGGCGTAAAGGTAGGAAAAATTAATCCTTATTTATTCCGTCACTCAAAATAAATTAAAAACAAATGCTCAATGATCCATCATTAGATCATTAAGCATGAGATACTACATTTTACAATGCCTTTAATAATTAATCTTTAATTGGCCATCACTTTTCCTGAAGCAATTACTTTATCTTTATTGGATATTGTAAAGAAGTAAATACCTGCAGAAATAGGATCGGGATTTATCTCAAACTGATTTTCATAGCTTGTTTTTTCGTAGACTAACCTTCCTAAAACATCATATAATTGAAAATGAATTTCTCCATTTATTGAATCATCTATTTGAATGGTAGCCGTTTTAGAAAATGGATTCGGAAAAACAATCATCTCTATACCTGACTCTGTGATAGATTCTGTTGATGTAAATATTTCAAAAACATTTCCATCCCAAATCGTATGAAAGATTTGGTCAGTTATAATAGGATCATTAAAATCGAAATAAATAGCCGCATCATTTTCAATGACCGTACCTGCTTCTAAATTATCTTTTGGAGATATTATAAACTTTACAAAACCATGAGAAGCCAATTCATTGGTCGTACTATCCGGCAAAAGAATATTCTCAAATGTAAAAGTCAATGCTCTACCTGGTACCAATCGATAATAAAAATCATGGCTGCTATTCAATACTTCTAAAGTATTCAAATCTAATTCCTCAGCCAGGACATCTACAATTTCTACGGTAAAGGCCGTGTCCGTTCCAGTGTTTTGAAATTCAATCATATACTCAATAGGTAGCCCTGGTTCGATGTAATGATTTTCGGAAAAACCTTGAGGGAAAGCAACTTTTTGATTAGGATCATAAGCGCCAACTACTTGACGGCAATCGGTATCTACAACTTGACCCAAATCACTAAAAACAAAATCATTCATATAGCCCGTACTAAACGAGGTTACCGAATCCGCAGCACATCCTTCGATCGCATAACCAGGAAAAAAATCAGCAGGTGCATTCTCAACTTGCTCTGCTCGAAGCCAGAAAGTAGCCCCATTTCCGGGGATATTAACTTCCTCTTCTCCTCCACTAATTAACTGAAATTGATCCGTGGCATTTAGGATTGCATCTTCAATAACGATATAAGTATTTGGAACGAGCATATCTCCTACTCCTACATTTTTAATCCGAAACATCAATTCATCATCAACACATTCACCATCTACCGTAATCAATGCTCCGTCCCAATTATCTGGATTAAGCATAGGTAAACTATCTGGAAAAATATGAGCTTCTACACAAATGATATCTCCTAACATGGTCGTCGAACAATTAGGTATTACAACAACTGTGAATGAACCAGACTCTCCTACTCCAATATTCCCTAAATCAAATCGATACGTATTTCCTGTTACGGAAGACCAAGGAGGATTACTGCTAATAATATCCAAATCATCATCAAAAAATATTTCCACATAAGCATCTTCTGCAATCGCTGTCCCATTATTTTCATATTGAATGGTATAAGTATTTTCAAAACAACGACGTAAGGAAGTTGCAGCAATTTCTACATGTAGAACAGGACTTAATATTAAAGCCTGCATTGGATAATTTACACTTAGTGTATCAAAATCATTTGGCAATGAAACAAGAATACTATCCGTACATGGTGCCCAAAGTGAACTCGGTGGTGTCGCCGTTAAATAATATTCTCCGGTACTCACAGGAAATGTATATTCACCAATTAAATTGGAATTTTGAGCATAAATAGGTCCATTAGATAAAGCAACATGAACACCTGGTAAGGTCAATTCACTTGAATCATAAATGCAATTATTGTTTTCATCAAAAAAGACAACACCATTGACTTCCGTTGTCGCTCCTCCTGTTAATGGATCCAGCCCAATCTCAAAAGGTAAAACTAAATCACATCCATTTTCGCTGGTTATCGTTACCGTATATGATCCTTCACTTAACCCAGACAGGAAGGGTTCTGAATTTATTTCTCCTGTTGACCATTCAAAAACAAAAGGTGCTTCCCCTGTTACTTCTAAAATAACGACACCATTCCCCATTCCGTTTTCATTAATCACGGATGTATTTACACCAATAGAATCGTAGACAATTAAATCGAGTATTCGAATACTATCACAACCTGATGGAGTTATAAATGTATCAATATAGGTTCCGGTCATATTATAACCTACTGAAAATTCTTCTGCACAAATGGTATCATTCAAAAAATTAGTAATCGTCGCTTCTATAACTATAACAGAATCAGTATCGGAACAACCCAGAGTTGGATTCGTAACGGTAAGGTAATAGGTTCCGGGTGCATCTATATAAGGGTTGATGGTATCTGGACTACCAACAAAGCTTCCATCAGGAGTAGTCCACTCCACATCAAAATCCCAATCTGTATTATTGTATGCTCCATTTAATTGTGTAGTACCATTACATAATATTCCAAAGTTTGACCCTGCATTTACACTTGGATTTACTCCTGTTGTAGAAGGCGCATCTATAAAATCTGTACTCGTACATCCGCTGGCAGTATCTGTGACTACCACTTGCCATAATCCAGGACTGAAAACAAAAAAGCAATCGCCACTGCCAAAGGAAGTTCCGTTAGTTAAGTTATACCACCCTAAACTTGTTCCCGGATTATTATCGACAGTTAATGTAAGAAAATTGCCACTACAGTTACCACAATTTATGATGTTAACTGGTGCTGCTCCAATTTGATCGACTACTACCGGAATAGAACTTTCACAAGGAAAGTTAGGATCATCAATATTAAAATAATAAGTACCTCCATAATTTACCGTAACCACATAGTCATAAGATTCAAAGCCATTGGGGCCAGTCCAAAACGCAAAACCTGGACCATTATAATCTGCAAAAAGCTCCACAGGAGAAGATCCAGGATTAGTACAGTTTATTGCCCCCGAACTCCAGACATTTGCTTCTGGTCGGTCAAGAACTGTAAAATTTTCTGTTGCAGTAACTTCGCAGCTATCTGTACTTATGGTATACGTGGCTTCATAGGTTCCTGGAGGAATATCTTGAGGAGCGATAACTCCATACTCATTGACATAAGGTCCACTAAAAACACCTCCTGGATGTGATGCCGTAATCTGGTACCAAGTATATGAATCTAGACATATATCTTCGATAGGATTGATTGATATGATAGAATCACATATCCCCTGAGCAAAGATGCTACTGAGGGTAAAGGTGAGGAGTAAGGCCATTAGTAATCGTTTCATATTTTTTTGTTTTAATACAGTGAACACGGGAACGCTACACTTTAGAGATACTTTTAAACACTTAGTATTTCAATCGCCTTACAAATCTTCACCTTTTTAATTCAAAACTAAAGCACATTTTTATTAATTTGTGAAAATAAAACCTAACTTAAATTTCATAAACTATTAATTTACAG
>CAKZTD010000077.1 GCA_937921595.1 uncultured Saprospiraceae bacterium | reverse complement strand
TGTCTACTCGACTTCTTCTAAAACTCCTTCCTCGTAACTCTCGATCGGAGGACAAGTACAAATTAGGTTTCTATCACCAAATGCATTATTTACTCTAGCTACTGATGCCCAGAATTTAAATCCGCTACGCAAATAACTTAGCGGGTAAGCAGCCTTCTCTCGAGAATACGAATAAGGCCAATTATCTGAAGTAACTAGTTTCATAGTATGAGGAGCATTCGCAAGTACATTCGAGGTAGCATCCGCTTCACCTGTTGCGATTTCATCAATCTCTTTTCTGATCGCTAACATAGCATCACAAAAACGATCTATTTCATCTTTGCTCTCACTCTCCGTTGGTTCGATCATGATCGTTCCCGCAACAGGGAAAGAAAGTGTCGGAGCATGGAATCCATAATCGATTAATCGCTTCGCTACATCTTCAGCACTTACATGAAGCGCTTTGAATTGTCGAAGGTCAATAATCAATTCATGAGCAGACCGTCCTTTTTCTCCTGTGTATAAAACTGGGAAATCATTTTCTAATCTAGCTTTGATATAGTTAGAATTTAAAATCGCATATTTTGTAGAATCCGTTACCCCTTTTCTTCCTAGCATTTTGATATAAGCATAGGAAATCAAAAGGATACTTGCACTGCCATAAGGAGCTGCTGAAACCGCAGGGATTCCTTTCTTTCCACCAGTTTTCACAAAGACATGTTTTGGTAAAAACGGAGCCAAGCTATCGTTTACACAAATTGGGCCCATTCCAGGCCCACCACCACCATGAGGAATACTGAAAGTTTTATGAAGATTAAGGTGACAAACATCCGCATGAATCGCACCTGGACTAGTCAGTCCTACTTGAGCATTCATGTTTGCTCCATCCATATACACTCGACCTCCATATTTGTGGATGATGTTGCAAATTTCTTTGATTGCTGTTTCAAACACACCATGAGTTGAAGGATAAGTCACCATCAAGCAAGAAAGATTTTCTTTATGCTCGATCGCTTTCGCTTTTAAATCAGCGACGTCAATATTTCCTTTGTCATCACATTTTACTACCACCACTTTCATACCTGCCATCACTGCAGATGCAGGATTGGTGCCATGAGCAGAAGATGGAATTAATGCGATGTTTCTATTATAATTACCATTGGCTTCATGATATGCTTTGATGGTCAATAAACCAGTATACTCACCTTGAGCACCACTGTTAGGTTGTAAAGAGCAAGCCGTAAATCCAGTGATTTCACTTAAGTAAGCTTCCAACTCATCAAAGATTTTTTTATAACCTTTAGCCTGATTAACTGGGGCGAAAGGATGAATGTTTGCAAACTCTTCCCAGCTAACTGGGATCAATTGAGTTGCTGCGTTTAGCTTCATGGTACAAGAACCAAGAGGAATCATCGAGTGAGTCAATGATAAATCTTTGTTTTCCAATTGCTTGATATAACGCATCATCTTCGTCTCGGTATGATGACTATTGAAAACTGGATGTGTTAAGTATTTACTTTCACGACGTAGTTTTGCAGGAACCTTTAAAGCTTTAGGTACTTTAAAATCACTTACTGCTTTTTTACGATTCGCTTTTGCAAAAACATTGATAATATCTAGAACATCTTGATCTAGGACTGTTTCGTCAATCGTAACCTGAACCGAATTTTTAGTATAATGAAAATTGATCTTTGCAGAGATTGCTAGCTTTTTGATGGCTGCAATTTTCTTAGTTGTCGCTTCAATAGAAAGCGTATCAAAGAAACCAGAATTCGTTTGTTTATAACCTAAGGTTTTTAAATTATTATTTAAAATCTGAGCCGTTACATGAATCCGATTTGCAATCGCTTTGACGCCTTTTGGTCCATGATAAACGCCATACATCCCAGCCATGATCGCAAGCAAAGCTTGAGCGGTACAGATATTTGAAGTTGCCTTTTCTCGACGGATGTGTTGCTCTCTGGTTTGCAAAGCCATTCGCAATGCTCGATTTTCTTGAGCATCTTGAGATACACCGATAATTCGACCTGGGATGACTCTTTTGAAATCTTCTTTACAAGCAAAGTATGCAGCATGAGGTCCGCCGTATCCCATCGGAACACCAAGGCGTTGCGTATTCCCAACGACTGCATCAGCACCCCATTCTCCTGGAGGAGTCAACAATGCAAGACTAAGAATATCAGCGGCAACAGTTACATAAATTCCTTTTGCATTTGCTTTTTGTGTAAAGCTTCGGTAATCTTCAACAGCTCCATCTTTAGCTGGATATTGTAGAAGTGCTCCGAAAGTTTTATCGTTGAATTTATATTTTTTAACATCGCCAATCACGATATTGATGTTAAGTGGTTTCGCTCGAGTGACCAAAACATCAATGGTGTGTTCGTAAACTTTATGAGAAACGAAAAATTCGTTTTGTTTCTCTTCTTTATTTCTTTTATTTTTTTGACCATAAAACATAGCCATGGCTTCTGCAGCTGCAGTTGCTTCATCTAGCAAACTAGCATTTGCAATTGGAAGCGCAGTCAAGTCACTTACCAAAGTCTGGAAGTTGAGCAAGGCTTCTAGTCTACCTTGAGCGATCTCTGCCTGGTAAGGGGTGTACTGAGTATACCAACCTGGATTTTGAAAAACATTTCTCGAGATAACAGAAGGCGTGATAGTACCATGATATCCCATTCCGATATATGACCGGAAAACTTTGTTCATTTCAGCAGTTTGCTTGAGTTCTCGGAGGTACTCAAATTCCGTCATTGCTTCAGGAATATTTAGTGCTTTTTTAGATCGGATATTACTGGGAATGGTCTGGTCGATTAACTGGTCAAGTGATTTGGCTTTTACAGCTTTGAGCATGTCGTTCAACTCTTCTTCATTGATGCCGATATGTCGATTCACAAACCGGTCGGAGGCAGTGATTTTACCCATAGTTTTCTTAAGATTAATTTGGTTGATCAATAGGTTGTAAAGTTAAGATATTTGTCTGAAACTTTAACAACGAATTGGTCAAAGAGTTGTCAATAACTGGCGAAGTGCTAAAAGCTCCAATTTCGTTTCCAGGTATCAATAATATCCAGTGATATTTTAAATGCAGTTTTGGGTTTGTCAACGTTAGAGTTTGCCAAGACGCCGTAAGCTCCTAAGCGTAATCTTCTTCGTGGGCCGAGCTTGAAAACTCTCTCTAAACCAGTGAAAAGTTCTTCGTGACGAAAGTTATTTTCCTGAACCCATAGGAAATTAGCTCCTGCGACAACATGAAGCCGGAGTTGCCGAATCAAAGGAACGTTATTTATAAGTGCTCCATTGAAGTGATGTATCTGATGTAGTTCAACATAAAAATTAGTGCCGGTGAGGGCCGTATCTAGTAATTGGAAATTATGTAATGGATCAGAGTATAGAATTGGATTGGACTCATTAAACCTTTTTAGATCTACAAACCTTAACTCTTTGGTATTTAGAAAATCTCCAGCTTGGATGGTATATTTAGTATTTCCAAAAATTCCAAGAATCAAATCTTGTTCTATACTAAATTCAATGAAGTCAAAATCAACATCAGAAGAGAGTATATTATTCCATCCTTTTTGATGTCGAAGTCGGAAGGTAGGCCACTTACTACCGAGTATTATCTTTCCTCTGGGCTCGGTCATGAATTTTTGTCCAGGAGTATATCTCAAACTAATATCACTGACGAAAGCTTGATACGGTGCAAAAGCAACAGGGATTTCATCTTCAATGATTTCTCCGAGAAGGGTTCCAGGTTCATAATCTTCCACTGATTTGCGATCGTTTATTGAAAAGTCGGTTTGTAAGTAAAGGCCATTGAATAATTCGAATTGATGCCCAATACGCATATTGTCATGTAAGAAATAATTGGAAG
Source organism: uncultured Saprospiraceae bacterium (assembly GCA_937921595.1). GTDB lineage: Bacteria > Bacteroidota > Bacteroidia > Chitinophagales > Saprospiraceae > JAHDHW01. Next base: position 34,056 of record CAKZTD010000077.1, on the reverse strand, counting down.
TACGTAGTTGATTGAGAATAGCATCGAAGGGGTTGAGGGATTGGAAAGAGCGACCACCAGAGACATAAAATTGCGCCAATCGATTTGCATCGTACTGATAGTGAATACCTGCATTTCCTTGTGGATCAAGGTTTTTTAAACCAAGGCTGATGTTGCCACCTATGCTTAGCCATTTTCCATTTTTCCACTGTTTGTAGTAACTTATATAAGGACCTAGTCGAAAGCCTCCGACCACTTCGAAGTCAATAAATTCTGGAATTGAGCCAAAATAGATTTCTTGTCTTTTGAAATGATTCCTAAATCCGACACCATCCCAAACAATATCTAGAAGAGTTACTTTATTATAAAGCACTTGCATGGAATCTTTATATTCTACACTATTTAGAACTGCTTCGACGCTGTCTTTATAAGCGATTAATTGTTGTTGTTTTATAGTCAAAGGTTCTGGTCTGGCGTGATCCCAGTAGGAGCTGTCTCTTTCATAAGCTTCTGAGGTGGTGACGGATACTTCATTTCCGAAAAACTTTGCTGGGAAGGGATAATCATTCTCATAATTAGTATAATACAAGATGGTTTTGCCTTTAAATGTTTTGCGTTTTCCTTGTTTTGTTTCGTAGATGAATTCGACTCGATAAGGGAGCCAAGAGCCATCGTCTAATTGTTGATAATTTTGCTTTATTTGAAAAGCATCAAAAAATTTGAGTGCTGTTTTGCTATAGGAAAGTTCTAGGCGATTAATATTCCAGAGGCCTTCGTTGATATAGATGTAACCGCTGCAAGTTGCGTTGCCTTTTTTTCTTGGGATCACTTTGATTTTATAAACTAATCTGCCGTTTTCTATTTTGCTTTCGATTAATTTGTATTTGTAAGAAAGTATGGCTGTTTTACTAAGCGGTGAAATAAGTGGCACTTCTGATACCGCTCTTACGAAAACGAGATTGCGATAAAAATTAAACTCACTTTCTCCAAAACGTGGAATAAATAAACCTCCCTTATCTCCATAAGCTTCATAAGCAATTCGTTCTTCTTTATATTTTTTTGGATGTTGATAATTTAAAATTAATTCAGATTCAATCAGACTTATTCCTGAGATGGCAGCTAACTTTTTTTTCTCTTGTTCTTCAAAAGGATTGATTGGCCGGCCTTCTAAAGATACGACCTCTTTTTTTTGTTTACGTTTGGCTTTTTCTTTTTTATCAACTGTTTCCGTTGCTTTGATGTAAACATTGGTCCGGTAGCTTTGTACCTGATTTAGGAAATCCTTTTTTACTTCTATTGCTTTTTGAATGATCGCATAAGCTGAATCTCTTTTTGATGCTTTTACAAAAACTTGCTCCAAATCAACTCCTGAAGAAATCATCCAGACATCTTTTTGTAGCGGTTTTGTTTCTACTATAAGCAGGATGGTTTTTGTGGTATAACCAAGGGCAGAGAAGATTACTTTATATTCTCCTGGTTCGAGTGTTAGAAAATAATAACCTTTTTCGTCGCTTGATGTACCACTGCCAAGTTCTTGTATGAAAACATTGACGTAAGGAATAGGCTCATTATCTTCGTTTTGAATATAACCGCTGATGCTTTGTGCAGATAGGCCTGAAACAGTGCATGCAATAATTAACGAAATAAAAATTGAAGAGATTGGATTGTACCATTTCATAAATGTGAGCTTTGCTGTTGATTTGTGAATTGGGAAGAATAATGCACTTCAATAAAACTAAAGTATAATTGAATTATTTTGCTTTAACATCTTGAAAATGGTTTATACTTTTTCAAAAATCTCTTCCAGCCAATCTTTGTTAGCAATAGGATTTAATGTTTTTAGTTTGGTATCTATATTTCGACGTTTTTGATTGTACGCAGAGGTGGTCATTGCTGGACCGTTGACTTTTAATTGGTAGATGCCTTTTGTGATTTTGAGGAGATTATTGTTGGCTTTTTTTCGATAATCGGAAATGTCTTTATTTCGTAGGATATATTTTCGGAATGCTTCGATCAAGGCATATAATGCTTCTGTTTCTTCTAATTCGTAATAAGATTTTAGTTGAATGATTTTGGCGCCTAAGTGATAGGAAGAATCTGTGAATTCTACATTATGTAAAGTCTGTAATGCTCCGGCATAATTTTTTTGAGCATTGAAAAGCGTCGCTCGATTATAGGTGATGGCATTGAATCGTTCTTCTGGAATAAGGTAGCTCTCATATTGTTCAATAAATTTTTCTGTCCAATCAAAAGCTTCGAGGTGAGAACTGACGGTGATGATGTTTTTAAAAGTCCATTGAGAAAGGTAGCCATTTGGAAAAATAATCTTATTGTCTAAAAGGATTTTATAAAGATCGAGTAGCTCCTGATAATAAGTGCTTTTACCTGAGTTTATTTTTTTAATACAAAAATTGATGGCGTATTTGTAGAGGTTCCAAAGTTCAAGTTTTGGAAATAAATCCTGATGTTGAATGAGGTCGCCTTTTAATTTTTGATAAGAAACTTCGTCCTCACTATTTTGAATGATCTTTAAAACGGTATGATAAATACTCAGTGCTGGATAGTCTTGGAAACCTCTATGGTTTTTTTCATAATAATTTAAAATGTCATCTAGGAAATCACATCGGTAACCTGCTTGGATAACTATATTTCGACTCGTCATATCGCAAGCCATTCGGAGTTTGTTGCTGAAGAAATATAGATCGAGGTTATCACTTTGCAATTGAAGATTTTTATCGAAACTCCGCTTCGCATGACTAATGACAGATTGATCTAGTTTTTCATACAATAAATATTCATGATGGAAATACTCATAGTTTCTGACTTTAGATTTTGAAAGAATATTTTTAAAACGCTTAGCATTGCGATCGATATGGATGGGCGTATCACGATTGAGCAATTCTTCAAGAAGAAGATATTTTTGAAGAGGTGAACGTTGTTGCAACTGAATCTGAGCCATAAAATCATAAAGCAGTTGCAGGAGGTCCGAGATAATATTATTAATTTGAAGTTCATTATATGAAATACTTCCAAAAAGACTAGGGAAAACTAACTGCTTTTTAAGCAAAGGACTCTCAAAATCTGGGGCATATTCCAAAATATAATCGCCTAATTGCCTGATTTTTTCATTCTTATTGAAGAATGGAGAATAAATAAACTCCCGAAATTTCGAAAACTCCTTATTTGAGAGCGTTTTTAATAAACCAATCAACTTAGTGTTGAGCATTTAAATTCTATATTTTTCAGTGTAAATCAACTGATATGTTGTTTTAAGAAGTATAATATAGATATTTAAATCTATAAAAGCTAAAATTTGTACTTTTTTTTGATTGGTTTTGAATGTACATTTGTAATGTGAAGAAGTGTGATGATTAATTTAGTTCTAAGAACCAATTTAGTGTTGTCACGAACACGGAAAACAAATTTTACTTTTTAAAGCTAGTAATATGAAAAAGATTTTATCCCTTGGTGTTTTTATGGCCTTTATTTATCTGAATTTAAGTGCTCAAGTACTTGCTGTATTTAGTGCAGATGTAACACAAGGTTGTGATGAATTGACGGTACAATTCACGGATGAGTCAACACCGGCAGGAGAAATTGTAACCTGGGTTTGGGATCTAGGTGATGGAAATACTTCAAGCATTCAAAACCCAGAACACATCTATAACGTACCTGGGGCTTATGAAATTTGTCTGACTGTGACAAACAATCTCGGTGAGATGAATACCCATTGCGAAACGGATTTTATTACTATAGTTGAAACGCCGGTTGCTGATGCAGGCTCAGATATTGTATTAGATTGTCTAAATTCTTCAGCAACATTAATTGGATCTGGTTCTTCCTCCGGGCCTAATATTGCTTACACATGGCTTGATCCAAATGGAGACATCATTGGAGTTGATCCTACCGTTAATGTATTTATACCAGGTACATATACACTGATCGTTACAGACTTAGGTATATGCACTTCAACTGATATGGTTGATGTTGTTTCTGACATCCTTCCTCCTATTGTTATTATTAATTATGGCTCTCCATGTATCTCACCATATACCTTGACGAGTACAGGCTCAAGCAGTGGCCCGGAATTTAGTTACGAATGGACTGATGAGAATAGTACAAGTATAGGCACTGATACGGAATTGGTCATTACAGATCTTGGGTTTTACACCTTAATCATAACGAATGTGGTAAATGGTTGTTACTCCTTGGACGAGATTGAAGTAACTAATCTTGATGTTAATACTTTGGCCCTAGATGGTGTTGTGCAAAATATAAGTTGTGCTTTTGGGAATGATGGAGCGATTGACCTTACGGTTATTGGAGGACAACCTCCGTATACTTTTATATGGTCAGATGCTACGGCTTCGGCAACTGAAGACATAGATAATATTGAAGCTGGAACTTATTCTGTTACGGTTACTGATGCTTCAGATTGTTCTACTACAGATTTTTTTATAGTGGACGAATCTTCACAGGTAATTGTTAATTCTAGTGTAGCGAACGTACTTTGCTTTGGCGAAGCGAATGGAGTAATTGATCTTTTTGTAAATGGTGGAACGGCTCCTTATACTTATGATTGGGCGGATTTGCCTGGAACAAGTGATCCTCAAAATCGAATAAATATAACTGCGGGTGTTTATAATGTAATCGTAACGGATAGTAATAATTGTTCATCAGAATATTTTTATACAGTCGATGAACCAGCACTATTAATCCTAGATTTTAACGTCCAATGCTCAACAGAGACTGAGAATGGTTCAATAGATATGACTGTTACAGGAGGTACACCTCCATATTTGTATGAATGGTCGACTGGTTTTCAAATAGAAGATCTTAATGATTTGGCAACCGGAATTTATAGTATCACGGTTACTGATACCAATGGATGTACAGTAGAAGGAGAAGTTGAATTAGGAACAACGATCGAACAATTGATCGGAGGAGATACAACCTACTGCGATAATAGTCAAGCTCAATTGGAAGTGGTTGCTCCAAATGCGGTGACTTATGAATGGTCTACTGGAAATCTTTCTTGTTATGATTGCCCAAATCCAATAGCAACGGTTGGTCTTGGAGAAGAGACTTTTTATTCGGTCACTGTTACCGAAGCCGATGGCTGTATTGATATAGGATACCTTGATTTTAATGTTCAATCTTATCTGGATTTTAATTTATTAGAATTTTCAAATAGTCCTGTTTATGCTGGACAGGATATTGTTTTTTATTGTAATGTACCCAATGCAAGTTCAGTAAGTTGGACTGGACCCAATGGCTTTCAATCTTCAGATTGTAATGCGGTAATCCCGAATGCAAATTCAGGACTTGAAGGTCAATATACTTTAGATATTATTGATCAATATGGATGTGCTGCAAACTCAAGTACTGATGTGGTCGTATATGATATCATAGAATTTATTTCAAATGATACAATGATTTGCCAAGGGGATAGTGTCCAGTTAGAAGTCATTGCTCCCAATGCGGTAAGTGTTAGCTGGTCACCTTCAATTTCTTTGGACGATCCAAATAGTACTACCCCATTTGCAATGCCAAATTTCACTGCGATCTATACAGTGACTGTTGAAGATATAAATGGTTTTTCAGAGTCAGCTTCTGTGCAAATAGAAGTTACTGAATTTCCAGTCTTAGTAGATCTCGGACCAATAACTGTTTGCGAAGGAGAATCAGTTTTACTTTGTGCAGATCCTTTTAACCTTCCTGGAGCATATCTTTGGACCTGGCCTTCAGGAACCACAACGGAAAGTTGTTTTGATGTTATTCCATTACCAGGCGAATGTTTTACTTTGAATTATACTGCTCCTGATGGTTGTGCTTTTGAAGATGAAATTTGTCTTGATGTGATTCCTGAAATTTTAATAACTGACTCTTATTCTGATACGATTTGCAGAGATGGAGCTATTGAACTTTCCCTTGATTTACCAAACCCTTCGGGAATTAGTTATGAATGGGCTCCGGCTGATTTTTTAGACTGCACTAACTGTGAAAACCCAATAGCATCTGTTTTAGAAACTACTGTTTTTTCAGTTACGGTAACAGAAGTAAATGGATGTACAGATGAAGCAACATTTGAAGTCGTCGTAGATCAAGGTTGTGTTTGGCCGGGAGATACAGATTCGAGTTATGTAGTAAATAACCTTGATCTGTTGAACATTGGTTTAGCCTTTGATTCTGTAGGTCCTGTAAGGTCGAATGCTAGTTTGAATTGGATAGGACAGTCTGCTGATAATTGGTCTCAAAGTACACCTGATGGTGTGAACTATAAATTCATTGACTGTGATGGAAATGGAATTATTAATTCAGATGATACTTTAGGGATTACTCAGAATTGGGGAGATATGCACAATTTTACTGGCGATGATGATACGCAATTATTCGGACCCAATTACCCACAAAGTGGGGTGACAGTTACGGTACCTTTTTATGTGGAGCCGGATACTTTGATTGAAAATGAAAGTTATGCTTTACCAATTATCTTAGGTGAATCAGGAAACGAAGCAGAGAATGTTTATGGTTTGGCTTTTACTTTGGAATACGATTCTACAGTGATTGTTCCTGGAAGTGCTTCCATTGGTGTTGACGGTTGGTTAGGAACTTTGAATAATGATATGATTTCGATTCAAAAAACATTCATTAGCCCTGGAGTAATCGATGTTGGAATTACAAGAATCGATGGAACAGCAATGAATGGTTTTGGACAATTAGGAATACTGTACATCACGATAGAGGATGATGTTTTATTGCGGTTAGAAAATGATAACCGGGATGATGATGCGGTCGAAATTAATTTTAATATCACAAATGTTTTGATGATTAATAATCTCGGAGAAGAAATCCCTGTGGTGCCGATGGAGACTTCCATGATACTGGAAGAGACGGTGGCGACCAATGATATAAACTGGGATGAATATATTCAAGTTGCTCCAAATCCTGTTGATGATATTTTATATCTGACAACAAAAAATATAGAAATTGAAACGCTAAAACTATTTTCAATAAGTGGTGAATTGCTTATGGAATCTACTGCCAGAAATTTGACTAATGAAATAAATACGAGCCATTTAAATCCGGGAATGTATTTATTAGAAGTCAGTACAGACTTAGGAGTGATGGTGAAAAGGGTAGTGGTGATGCGGTAGATTACAGATTGCATCCACTCTAAACTTAAACCCACAAGGGTGAACCTTTGTGGGTTTAGAAATAAAAATGATATCATTTTTTTAGGATAATTATTCTCGAAATATCAGATAATGTTTAGCCGCATTTTTGTAATTCAAAGGGTTATTAAATAATAACCTTGTCTTAAAATTTTAAAGCTATGTTTATGAAAAAACTAACAATTTTAATTGTGTTACTCATCGCTGTATTGAGCATAACACAAGGACAGCCTACTGCTATTTTTGAAATGGTAGAAGGAATAGAATGCGACTCCACTAATATTTCTTTTATAGATCAATCTACTTCAACAGAAAATATAGTCAGTTGGCTTTGGGATTTTGGGGATGGCTCTACTTCAACTGTCCAAAACCCTGAGCATGCTTATGCTGAAGCTGGAACTTATACCATTTGTCTCGATGTTACGGATGCTCTTAATCAAATGGATCAAACCTGTGAGCCGTTAATCATTTCTGATTCACTATCCATTAACAATGCAGTAATAACAAATTTGAGTTGCTTTGGAGATAATTCTGGAGCTATAGATATTACTGTTTTTGGAGGAGTAGCGCCTTATACTTTTTTATGGGCCAATGGTGCTGCAACAGAAGATATTACAGGGTTGTCATCAGGAGATTATCATATTACCGTAACGGATGATAATGGATGTAGTTTTACCGGAATTTATACTGTTGCTCAACCGAATCTATTGTTATTAGATCTTTTTGCTACTTGTGCAACTAATGGAGAGAATAATGGAACAGTAACGGCCACTGTTTCTGGAGGAGTAGCACCTTATGCTTATGAATGGACCAATGGTATTACAGCTCCTACAAATGAAAATCTTTTTGCGGGTGTTTTTGGAATAACAGTAACAGATGCAAATGGATGTACGGTTAGTGAAGAGATTGATCTTTCTGAAGGAACCATAGAAGCAGAGATTCAGGGGCCATTTGATTACTGTCTGCATGATGCCATATCGGCGGTGTGTGCTGAAGTAACGAATGCTGAACCTGGTGATATCTATAGTTATCTTTGGACCGGACCTTTGGGATTTGTAAGTACAGAACAATGTCTTTCATTTGATTCCTTGTATGCTTCAATGGAAGGTGTTTATAGTGTGGTAATCACAGATGATAATGGATGTGATTATCTCTTGTCTCAAGAGATTTCTATTACAACTGTAGAAGATATAATCGTATCAGCAGGTGCAGAAGTACCTATTGTTTGCGAAGATGAAGTCGTTCAATTAGAAGTGGTTACCCTTGGTGATCCTGGAGATTATACTTATGAATGGTCTCCATCTGCCTTGCTCAATGATCCTACAATTGCAAACCCTGAAGCGACAATTGTAGCTACAACATGGTTTGAAGTAGTTGTTACTGATCTAAATGGCTGTAGTGTAAATAGCAACGGTATTCAAGTAACTCTTGATCTGGATTGTATGTGGCCGGGGGACACGGATACCAATAAGGTTGTCAATAATTTAGATTTGTTGAATATAGGTTTGGTGTTTGACTCCTTGTCTCCAGAACGACCGAATGCTAGTTTAGATTGGGTAGCTCAAGCGAATTATAATTGGGGAGGGAATGTTGGAGGGACAAATGTGAATAGAAAACATGTAGATTGTGACGGAGATGGATTTATAACTAATGATGATACGCTTGCCATAACCTTGAACTGGGGAGAGATGCATGAGTTTACTGGAGCGGATGATGTACAATTTAGTAATCCGGATAACCCTCAAGATGGGATCACCTTAATGGCTCCTTTCTATGTTCAACCAGATACTTTAATTGAGAATGAGTCCTATGCTTTGCCTATTATTCTTGGTGAAGAAGGGAGTGAAGCAGAAAATGTCTATGGAATTGGATTTACTTTAGAATATGATTCTTCGATAATAGTAGTAGGAAGTGCTTCTGTTGGTTATGATGGTTGGTTAGGGACCGTAAATGAAGATTTGCTTGCGATTCAAAAAACATTTGTGAGTCCTGGGAGAATTGATATAGGAATGACAAGAGTAGATAAAATATCCATGAATGGTTTTGGGCAAATAGGGGTTTTATATATTACTATTGAGGATGATGTTTTACTCAGAGCTGATAATGATAGTCGGGAAAATGGACTTGAAGTTGCTTTTAATATTACTAACGTCCGAATCATTGATAGTAATGGTCAAGAGGTTCCAATAGTTCCAATGGAAACAACGACGATCGTAGAAAGTCCTGTTAGAACCAATGATATAAACTGGGATGAATATATTCAGCTTGCTCCAAACCCTGTTGATGATGTTTTATATCTGACAACAAAAAATATAGAAATTGAAACGCTAAAACTATTTTCAATAAGTGGTGAATTGCTTATGGAATCTACTGCCAGAAATTTGATTAATGAAATAAATACGAGCCATTTAAATCCGGGGATGTATTTATTAAAAGTCAGAACTGACTTAGGAGTGATGGTGAAAAGGGTAGCGGTGATGCGGTAGAGGCTGCATTAATATGACTCAAGAAAAATCCTGATTTTAATTTGCTACGAAGACACAAAGACACAACGAACTAAATAAACCTTTCGTGATTTTATGTCTTTGTAGCAAATATTCATTATCGATTTTTTTTATTTTTAATAAAAAAAAAGGTCACTCAAACGAGCGACCTTTTAGTATTTAGAGATTTATTTAAACTTACTTAAGTAGTTTGATGGAATTATATTAATTTATCTTTTCTTAAGATTTCGAAATATTATCAACATAATTTTGCCCCATCACTTATTTTAATTTGAAAGCTTTTTTAACCTGATCAACCATATCTAGTTTTTCCCAAGTAAAAGTTTCAACAACTTTCTTTTTAGACTTACCATTCAATCCGATCACTACCGTTTTCTTTCCAGGCTTACGTCCCATGTGACCATAAGCAGCAGTCTCAGAAAATATAGGGTTTTTCAAACCAAAACGTTTAACGATAGCTGCTGGGCGAAGGTCAAAAAGTGTATCTAATTTCTTAGCGATTTCACCATCCTTCATGTCTACTTTTGCAGTACCATAAGTGTCGACATAGAGGCCAACAGGTTTTGCAACACCGATTGCATAAGCAACCTGAACCAAACATTGGTCAGCTAATCCGGCAGCAACAATATTCTTCGCCATGTGACGAGTTGCATAAGCTGCCGAACGATCCACTTTAGAAGAATCTTTTCCAGAAAATGCTCCACCACCGTGTGCACCTTTTCCACCATAAGTATCAACGATAATTTTACGACCCGTCAATCCAGTGTCACCATGAGGTCCACCGATTACGAATTTACCAGTTGGATTTACGTGAAGAATATATTTTGTTTTAAAAAGTTTTTTTGCTTTGGCAGGCAATTTCTTGATGACACGAGGAATTAAAATCTCTTGGACATCTTTCTTGATTTTTGCCAACATCTTTTTCTCACTATCAAAATCATCATGCTGAGTGGAAACAACAATTGTTTCCACTCTTAGTGGTTGATGATCATCACTATATTCGATCGTTACCTGAGATTTAGAATCAGGACGAAGGTATTTCATTTGGCGGCCTCCTTTTCGAAGAGCAGCTAGTTCTTCCAATAAGAGATGAGAAATTTGTAATGGAAGTGGCATATAGTTATTCGTTTCGTTATTTGCATAACCAAACATCATTCCTTGGTCGCCTGCTCCTTGGTCTTCTTCTTTTTTACCAACATCCACACCTTGAGCGATATCTGCAGATTGCTCGTGAATAGCAGAAATGACACCACAAGAATCAGCATCAAACTGATACTCTGATTTAGTGTAGCCAATTTTCTTAATTACTTTTCTTACAGTGGACTGAACGTCAACGTAAGCATTCGAACGAACTTCGCCGGATACAACAGCAAGGCCTGTAGTCACTAATGTTTCGCAAGCTACTTTTGAATTAGGGTCCTGAGAAAGGAATGCGTCAAGAATCGCATCGGAGATTTGATCAGCTACTTTATCTGGATGTCCTTCAGAAACAGATTCTGATGTGAATAAATATGCCATTTATTTATTTTAAAGGTGATTTACAATGTATTGTTAATAATGTGTGCAAAAATAGAAAATCTTTATGGTATTATAAAGTACTATTTGATATTACATTTCAACATCTTGATTTCTCCTTTTTTGGTAGAAATGAAGCCTTCAAGTTTGTCTCCAATCGCCACAGGACCTACTCCAGCTGGTGTACCGGTATAAATAAGGTCGCCTTGTTGCAATTTGAAAAACTGCGAAACATAGGTAATTAGATAGTCAAAAGAAAAAATTAAGTCTTTTGTATTCCCTATTTGTACATTCTCTCCGTTTTGAGTCAAACGAAATTCTACTGCATTGGGATCGTTTAAGTCTTTGATAGGAATAAATTCACTAAGGCCAGCAGAACCATCAAAGCCTTTTGCGATTTCCCAAGGGTGACCTTTTTCTTTTAATTTGCTTTGTACATCTCTTGCTGTGAAGTCAATTCCAAAACCAATCTTAGAATAATATTTAGAAGCGAACTCCGGTTGGACGTGTCTACCGTTTTTACTGATTTTCAAAACGATCTCTGCTTCGTAGTGTAAGTCCTTAGTAAATTCCGGATAATATAAAGGTTTATTGTTGACCAGTAAAGCGGAAGGTGGTTTCATGAAAACCAATGGCTTTTTTGGTACTGGATTTTTTAACTCTTTAGCGTGATCGACATAATTTCGACCGATACAGATGATTTTCATCGAAGATCAGGTTAGGGGTGAGGACTAAGAGGTGAGAAGTGAAGTATTCAACAAACCACCTCTTAAGTCCTTGCTAGATAAATTAATATTTTACATTCTGAAGTCCAGTCATTTCTTTGACATCTCTTACCGTTTGTTGCGCTCTTTTTCGAATTTCAAAAGAGGAAGCTTTGATCTGATTTTTGACAGCTTTTCTATCTGCTAATAATTCAGCTTTACGATCTTTAAATTCAGCAGAAATTTCAACCAAGGCATTTGCCGTTGCATCTTTTAAATCTACGTATTTTAAATTACCGCTTTTGTAATCATCCATGAGGCTGTTATAAGCTTCATGTTTGTCGCTCGCTTTTATTAAGCTAAATAGATTTGCAACGCCAGCACTCATTTCTCCTTCTGGTGTATCACCGGCATCAGTTACTGCAGATCGAACTTGCTTACGAATTCGAGCTTCATCAGCAAACAGGTTGATGTAATGTTTTTCACCAGCACTCTTGCTCATTTTACGAGTTGGGTCTGCGGTAGACATTACTTTAGGTACTTCTGTGTGAAGTGTTTCTGGTAAAACAAAATATTCTTTACCTACCTGAGAGTTGAATCTTGAAGCGATAGAACGAGATAATTCTAAGTGCTGATCTTGATCTTTTCCAACTGGAACATAATCCGCATGATAAATTAGAATGTCTGCTGCTTGTAAAACTGGATAAGTCAATAAACCCGCAGAAATAAAATCATCCTCGTTCTTCTCTGAACTTTGCTTGCTCTTATCCTTGAATTGAGTCATACGCTGCAAGCGACCATAAGAACAGAAGCAGTTGAAAATCCAGTTAAGTTCTGCATGTTCAGGAACCAATGACTGAATAAAAAGATGTTCAGGTTTTACACCTGTGGCCATCAAGTTGATCAACAAATCCCAAACATTTTCTCTAAGCTTTTTAGGAGAGTAGGGCATGGTCATCGCATGATAATCTACTACTCCATATAAACACTCATATTCCTTTTGCAAATCTACCCAGTTTTTTACAGCACCGAAATAGTTTCCGAAATGCATTTCTCCAGTTGGCTGGATACAGGATAGAACGCGTTTTTTATTTTCCATGATTAAAAGCTTATGGATTTATAATTAGTTTTTTAGTCTAAAGCTGCAATTACTGAAATCTCAATATTTACAAACTTAGGAAGATTCGCTACTTCAACTAACTCACGAGCTGGAGCAGTATCTTCATTAAAGTATTCTGCATATACGGCATTGATCCGACTATAGTTGTTCATATCTGCAACGAATACTGAAGCTTTGAGGATATTTTCAAAAGTGATACCTGCTTCAGTGAGAATAGCTTGTAGATTTTTCATCACTTGGTGTGTCTCTACTTCGATATTGTCGTTGATTAATTCTCCAGATGCAGGATCAAGTGCGATTTGTCCACTTACGAATAAAGTACCGTTATGAGCAGTTGCTTGATTGTATGGACCGACTGGTGCCGGAGCATTGGTGGTATTTACTATCTTTTTCATGTGTGTAATTTAGAAAATCTTTACAATTTGGTATAAACAGAAAAAGCCCCTCATAAAATTTATGGGAGCTTTATCATTATCTTTTGAAAGATGGCTACAACTATTCTGCGTCTTCTTCTACAGCTTGTATAACGATTTGCCCCTTATAGTACATATTACCCTCAAGCCAATAAGCTCGGTGGTAAAGGTGCGGCTCACCTGTAGTTGGACAAGTTGCAATCGTAGGAACAGCAGCTTTGTAGTGCGTTCTTCTCTTTCTTTTTCTTTGCTTCGAGATTTTACTCTTCGGATGTGCCATTTTTATTCGTTTTAAAATGTTTGGATACCATTATAGTATCGACACTAGTTAATTATTTCTTTTTAAAATCTTTTAACGCCTCCCAGATAGGGCTACTTGGTTCATCTCCTCCTCCGTCACCATCATCATCATCTCCGTCTAGGTAATCCAACATTTTATCATTACATGGTGGATCTTCCATTTCGTCGCAGACTTTGATAATCGGAATTGCTAAGCAGATACTTTCGTATGCGTATTTAGCAACATTAAGCAATTGTGCATCATAAGATATATAGATGATTTCGTCTTCTTTAGGCTCATCACTATATTTGACAATTAATTGCTGACTATTATTAACTGGAAGATCTATTACCTCAAGACATCTGTCGCAATCGGTTTTATAGGTTCCAGAGAATTCAAAAGTCAAAACCAGCATATCGGGGCGTTTATCGAAGTGGAGCTTCATATCAAAATTTCCATCTTTAATAGGCGAGTTTTCGAACTGATCAAAAAATCGCTTATTTATTTGAAAATCAAAGTGATGCATCCCTTCGGCCAATCCCTCTATTGGGATTGTAAATTCATTCAGCGCTTCCATAATTAAAGAACTTTCTAAATTTGCGGGGCAAAGATAAGTCTTTTTTAGAGATAATGATAGTTTTTTAATTAAATAAGGCATAAATATCACTAGAAAAGGTAACTTTTTCTAAAATTTGAGATTATAAGCACTTAGATAATTAGAAACTAGTAGTTTAATTGGTCTTTGCCACCTAAGTTTCTATTCAAAGGAACACTTATTTTTATAAAATTCGTTCCATACAAATAGGATTTAATACGCTAATTTCGGAAATCGGAAGTTAAAATATTTCATACATGGCTCAGATGGAGCCAAAACATATATTGATGATTATTTAGCAACTATAGAAATATCGAAGTCAGGATTTCTAAAATAATATAAAAAGCTAAACATGATAAAATACCATTCCGTAAACGGTGTCATATGTCCTGTTGAACAAGCACAAATCAAAATCACTGACCTTGGCCTACTTCGTGGTTATGGAATCTTCGATTATTTTCAAATCAAAAATGGAAACCCTATTTATATCGATGACCATATAGATAGATTTTACCGATCAGCTGGATTAATGCAATTGGAAATTACGACTAGTAAAAAAGCATTGAAACAGCAAATTCAAGAATTGGTCAAAACGAATGGTTTAGAAAACTCAGGGGTCAGACTAATCCTGACTGGAGGATATTCTCTCGACGGTTTTACACCAACAGAATCTAACCTTCTCATTCTTCAACATCCATTTAAAAACTGGGATCCCAAAATGTATGAAGAAGGTAGTCTTTTGATTACTCATGAGCATGTACGTACCATGCCTGAGGTGAAAACGACAAGTTATTTCGTTTCTATTTTATTAAACAAAAAGATGAAAGAACTAGGTGCTACGGATGTGTTGTATCACGATGCGGCAGGATGGATTTCTGAAACCTCAAGAAGTAACTTTTTTATAATATCGAAAGATGAAAAATTAATAACGGCGAATAAAAACATTCTAAAAGGAATTACCAGGATGCATACACTTCAAGTTGCGGAAGGTGTCATAGCAATTGAAGAGCGAGACCTTAATATTTCAGAATTGGAAACAGCGAAGGAAGCTTTTATTACGAGTACGACCAAAGGAATTCTTCCGATAGTAAAAGTAGGAAATCAAATAATTGGAAATGGGGAACCGGGGGAGATGACTAAGAAACTAGGAGCAATTTTACGAGAAAAAGCATCTCAAGGATAACATGAAATATCTTTTCTATGTGTATTTCAAAATGGAACTTTTGATTTCAGAACAAGGATTAACGAATATCGATTTTTGATGTTAGTCTTAACTTAAACTTTACCTTAAATCTAAATACTGTTGATCCCTGCTCTTAAATCATTTTAAGAATATTAAATCATTTTCTCAGGACGTACCCAAGCATCAAATTCTTCCGCAGTTAAATATCCAAGTTCCACTGCTGTAGCTTTCAATGTTTTATTTTCTTTGTAAGCTTTCTTCGCAATCGTTGCTGCTTTATCGTAACCGATTTTTGTATTCAAAGCAGTTACCAACATCAATGAGTTCTGTAATTTCTCTTCGATCACTTTGTGATTTGGTTCGATACCCATTGCACAATTCGTATTGAAACTTCGACAAGCATCTCCAATTAGTTGAGCAGAAAAAAGGAAATTGAAAATCATCATCGGTTTGAAAACGTTCAATTCAAAATGACCATTCATTCCACCAATATTGATTGCTACATCATTCCCCATCACCTGAGCCATCGCCATCGTCAATGCTTCCGATTGAGTTGGATTAACTTTGCCAGGCATGATCGAAGAACCTGGTTCGTTTGCAGGGATGATCAATTCACCAATTCCACATCGAGGACCAGAAGCTAACATTCGGATATCGTTTCCAATTTTCATTAAAGAAACTGCAACCGTTTTTAATGCACCATGAGATTCAACGATCGCATCATGTGCAGCTAAAGCTTCGAATTTATTTTTTGCGGTAACAAAAGGAAGGCCAGAAAGCTTTGCGATATTTTTCGCTACTAATTTTGAATAACCTTTAGGTGTGTTCAATCCTGTACCAACCGCAGTTCCACCAAGTGCTAATTCACTAAGGTGTTTCAAGGTGTTTTTAATGGCTGCGATACCGTGATCTAGTTGAGAAACATATCCTGAAAGTTCCTGACCAACAGTAACCGGCGTAGCATCCATAAAGTGCGTTCGGCCAATTTTTACCACATTTTTATAAGCTTTAGACTTAGCAGCTAAAGTATTACGCAATGCTTCGATTCCAGGAATAGTAGATTCAACCAACGTTTTATAAGCTGCAATATGCATCGCAGTAGGGAAGGTGTCATTAGAAGATTGAGATTTATTGACATCGTCATTTGGATGCAAAACCTTTTTATCATCATCTAATTTTCCACCTTTGATAACATGGCCTCGGTTGGCAATTACCTCATTGACATTCATATTGGTTTGTGTACCAGATCCCGTTTGCCAAACGACCAAAGGGAATTGATCGTCTAATTTTCCGTCAAGGATTTCATTACAAACTTTTCCAATCAAGCTTGATTTTGATTTTGATAAAGCACCAAGTTCTGCATTTGTTTGTGCAGCAGCTTTTTTCAAAATAGCATAAGCATGAATGACTTCCATCGGCATAGTTTGACCGCCAATCAGGAAATTTTCTTTTGATCGTTGAGTCTGTGCAGCCCAGTATTTATCTGCTGGTACTTTTACATATCCGATGCTATCTTTTTCTTTACGGTATTTCATATTTTGAACTTATGTGAATTTATTACGTTTAAATTTTGCGCAAAGGTAAGAAGAAATTGTGATTGCTTTTTCGAAAAAACAAACTAGTCATTATACTTGTTCAACTTTTATTATCTTTGCGGGAGATTAACTATAGAACTATTATAATTGAATAACTAAAAATCAGAATCAAAATGGCATTTAAACTTCCTAAGTTACCGTATGATTATAAAGCATTAGAACCACACGTCGATGCAAAAACAATGGAAATTCATTACGGAAAACACCATGCAGGGTATACTGCAAAATTGAATGCAGCGATCAAAGATACGCCGCTTGCAAAAAAGAAAATTGAAGATATTTTAAAGAAAGCATCTAAACATGGTGCAGGAGTTAGAAATAACGGTGGTGGATTTTATAATCACTCTTTGTTCTGGAGTGTGATGTCTCCGAATGGTGGAGGTGAGCCAAAAGCAACTACTAAATTGGGTAAAGCAATGGCAAAATCTTTCAAAAGTTATGATGCTTTTAAAGCAGAATTTTCAGCAGCAGCAGGAACTCGATTTGGGTCAGGTTGGGCTTGGCTTTGTGCTCGTAAAAGCGGTGGTCTTTTTATTACTTCTACACCAAATCAAGATAACCCTTTGATGGATTGTGCTGAGAAAAAAGGTACGCCAATTCTAGGTCTTGATGTTTGGGAACATGCTTACTATTTGAATTATCAAAACAGACGTCCTGATTATGTTGCAGCATTTTTCAATGTGATCAACTGGGATGAAGTTTCAAAGAGATATAATAAAGCAACTAAGTAATTCTTTTGTTAAAAAGAACTTCAATTTAAAAAGCCTTATCCTTTTGGATAAGGCTTTTTTTGATAAATCCTGTGGAAAAATAGGTGAATCTTTTCTGCGGAAATTATCAAAGAAATAATTTTTTGTCAGACTTTGACGATTAACTAATAGAAGGTTTTTATTGTGGGAAAATAATTAAAAACATCCTAACAATGCGCAGTTTTTTAATATTTATGACATTGTTAAAGCGTTTTGGTTTTGGTGCGTAAATTTTGACATAATGATTGTTTTTAATATAAAAGTTGGTTTGAACGAACCAAAATGATTAAAAATTCGTTTTATCTATAAATTACACTGAATTCAATAACCGTTTTTCATAAATAAATCCCTTATCCCCATGATCATTTTAACAATCCTATTGTTAATCCTCGCTTTTTTCAGTTATGAAATCGTACACGAGGTTTAAACAAACACCCTAAAAGACAAAAAAGCCTCAGCAGGAATTGCTGGGGCTTTTTTCATTTCAGGTCGCTAGTAATTTTTACTTTTTTACTGGCTTCACAGAATTATACATCATTTCAGCTTGCTCTAATGTGAAATTTCCTCGGAGTCCATTTTGGAAAGTATATTGATTATCTCCTTGGATGATGATATGATAAAAACCATAATAAAGAGTAGAGGAATCAGGTTTTGTTTCAAAAATAAAACCATCCGTTTCTTCTTTTATTATTTTAGAATATAACCTATTGCTTTTCACCTCAGCGAGTTTAGCTGCTTTGACTGTTGAAACATCCGGAGAAGAGGCTACGCCTGCCCAAATTTGTAAATCATAATCGTCTCCCTTTTCAACTGTTATGCCTTGCTGAGAAAACCAATCTTCTTTTTTTACAATAGCACTGTCAGGCGCCATAATCGAAATGGGCACTCCATAACTTAATAGGTTGAGTTCAGTATATGCCGCTGTAGGATCACTTTTGCAAGCTGTAAAAATTAAACAGGTGATAATGATAAAACTCAATAATCTCATAAATAGATTTTTTATTACTTTCGATGAATTAGTACTACTTTAAGGTTTTTAATTTGGCTTTTTTTAAAAGTCAAAAAGTAGTGTTTAGTATAAAGACAAAATTAAAAGAAATATTGACATGGAAATAGAGATATGTACAAATTCTTTTCGTTCTGCTAAAATAGCTGCAGCTAGCGGTATTGATCGAATTGAACTTTGCCAGAGTTTAGAATCTGGTGGGATTACTCCATCGGCTGGAGATATACGGCTTTCAGTTGCTTTGAAAAAAGAATTTGATTTTAAAGTTTACGTGCTTATTCGAGCGAGAGGAGGAGATTTTTGTTTTTCTGAAGAAGCTTATGAAGTCATGAAACAAGATGTTATTTTTTGTAAAGAAAATGGAGTCGACGGAGTGGTGCTTGGAGGAATTACACCTTCAGGAGAAATCGACATGGAAGGGATGCAAAAATTAATCGACGTAGCAGACGGAATGGGTCTGACTTTTCACCGAGCTTTTGATTTGCTGAAAAAGCCTTACGATGCTTTAGAGCAAATTATCGATATGGGATTTGAACGAATTTTAACTTCCGGTTTGATGCCAACGGCGATGGAAGGGAAGGAGCATTTGAAAAAACTAATTGAATTATCTGGCGATAGAATTAGGATCATGCCTGGTTCGGGAGTGAATAAAAATAATGTCAAAGCTTTACTCGATTACACGGGAGCGAAAGATATTCATTTCTCTGCTAAGGATTTGGTAAGAAGTCCTTTTGAAAGTGAACGAGAGAAACTATTCGATTTAGATTTTTATCAAACCAATAAAGATAAAATATTGGAGATGAAACGAGAGATGGGATTGGATTGATTTGTTCTTGTTTGTAAAATGTTGATTTACGAACAAGGATTAACGAATAGCGATTTTTGATGGAAGTTTTTGCTTTTGACTACCTCTGAAATCTAAACTCATTAATCCTTGTTCTAAAATCAATTTTCGATTTCTATTTCTTTGATTTTATACTACAACCAATTGCTTTTGTAAAATTCGGATCTGGTTTTTCACCTTTCTCCAAAGCAGCGATTGCTTTTTCAACATACTTCTCAGAAGCATTTGCAGCATCATTTGGGTTGTTGTCAATAGAACCAATGTACTCGACTACACGATCTTTATTGAGGATAAAAATATGTGGCGTTTTAGTTGCTCCAAATTTTGGAAAAACTTTTTGTCCTTCATCAAAAACATAAGGAAATTCAAATCCTTTTTCCTTTGCTCGAACGATCATACCATCAAAACTGTCACCAGGTTTTACATCAGGATCATTTGGATTGATCGCAATTAAAGGGTAACCTTTCGCTGCAAATTTTTCATGCAATTCAATAACACGATCTTCATATTTTACAGCGACAGGGCAAGAGTTACACGTGAAGACAATGACGAATCCTTTTGCATCAGGAAAACTACTCATCGATACCATTTTGCCATCGATACCTTTTAAACTAAAATCTTCAGCAACATCACCGACTTTATATCCAGGAGTTTTGACAGCCACTGTCGTCGCTTCTGGTTGTTCATCTGAATTTTTATCAGGAGAAATATTTACAGCAGCTTGAGCTGTTTCGGTATTTACCGAATCTGTTTGGCAAGCAGTAAAAAGACATACTGCAAAAAGTGAAAGAAATAGGCTTACTTTTTTCATTGTTCTAATTTTGTAAATGGTTTAAGAATGTTATTTAATTCTTCAAAAGAATCAAAAGATTGTTCATAAAAAGCGCGCTTAGAGTTTTTATAAATTAAGGTCGCGGGGATCGCCCCTGACCATTCTTCTGCAATTTTGGGAATCCAGCTATTCATATCGCCATCAGTGAGGACGAAGAGTGTAGATTTCAGCTGCTTATCTTGTATGAATGGAATTAGTTTTTTTTCGATTTGGTCTGGAAAGTCAAGGCTGACTAGCATTACATTAACTTTTTTTTCCTTATAAGTATTGTGTAATTGTTCAAAATAAGGTAATTCTTTAACACATGGCTTGCACCAGGTCGCCCAAAAGTTGATCACATAGGTTGTATCGTTTTCCAAAGACAAAAGCGGTTCCATTTGCTCAAAGGATTCAAAAGTGATGAGCTTTGGTGCAGATGGCTCTTGCTGGGTTTGAGTAGGCGTTTGTTGCGGAGCACAAGCGACAAACAAGAAAAATAAAATAATCGGAAAATAGTTTTTCATTGCAAATTGAATTGATGTTGTGTTCCAACAAAGATATCGATTTTAGAACATAATGAGGTGAACTACGCGTTTTTACTTATGGTTTGCGAGAAAATACATAGCTCTACTACTAAAAATGTATAATTCAAGAATACGCTTTTTTAGAAAGAGTGAATAGGGTTTTACTTTTTATATTTAATTTTTAAAACTATATGGATCGCATTGTACTTAGGATAAACAAGTCTACGCGAATTTAAATTTTTAACCCCTTTAATAAAAATCACATGAAAAAAACATTTCTCTTTTTATGCACTTTTTCACTGCTTGCTTTTTTTGCAAGTGCTCAGAAAAACACAAGTTTAGTTCAATCTACAGGAAACGGTAATACGGTAACTGTCGACCAAGCAGGTTTAGAAAATTCAACTGATGTTGAACAAGTTGGAACTGCGAACACTGCCGACTCCGATCAATATGGAGGAGAGAATACTTCTACTATAGATCAAATGGGAGACAATGGTGCCGGAAGCGGTATTGACAACTTTGCTCAAAACTGGCAGGATGGAAATAAAAACCAATCTGGTCAAACTCAAAATGGAGATCGCAACTGGCAAGAAAGTTTCCAAGATGGAAATAGAAACAAGAATACTCAAAACCAAGGTGTTGGTTATGCGGAAGATAATTATCAGCACAATACTCAAATTGGAAACAGAAATAAGAATGTTCAGGATCAGCGTTTCGACCAAAATTACCAATACAATTATCAAGAAGGGAATAGAAATTCTACCGATCAATTCACGAGAAGTGGACCGAATGGCCCTCCAGGTAGTAGTGCTTCTAATGTTACTATTGGTAATAGAAATAAGACCAAGCAATGGCAAGATGGTGAGAATGATATAGCTGATACTTATCAAGTAGGTAATGAGAATGACAGTGATATGAGACAAGAAGGTGGAGATGGTAACATGGCTTATGATGTTCAAATGGGTGATCTTAATGTTGCCAAAACTCATCAAGATGGTAATGCAAACCAAAGTTATAATTACCAAGATGGCAATAATCATTCTATTGATACTTATCAAAGTGGTGATTCAAATATAACTACAGTTAACCAGTATGGAGCGGAGCATAATAGTAATACTAATCAAATTGGTAATGGAAATTCTAACACTGTAAACCAATCTGGTGGATTCTAAATAATTAAGAAAAGTAATAAATAAAAACTGCTGAAATGTACCTGCTTTGTTGAAAGACAGAGCAGGTTTTTTTGATTATTCTTAAAGCACTCTACGCATTTTTACCGAATATTAAATTTCCATCTACGCATAATTACATAAGCCTACGAGTAAAAATGTATAATTCCAGAATACGCTTTTTCTACCTAGGATAAAGGAACCATACTATCTATATTTGCTATCGTGGTAATTGAGTACTCTGCTATTAACCTATTAGATTTTCAAAATCTAAAACCCTCAAATCGTTTTTTAAATTATTCTATATAACTATAGTAGAATAAATTTCGAATTTTCTTTTTAACCTCTAAAAAACATTTATAATGAAAAAAGTATTAATTCTATCTTTCGCATTTGTATTCGTTGCATTTATGGCAACTGCGCAAAAAAACAACAGTGATGTAAATTCAACTGGTAATTACAATGGAGTAACTGTAGATCAAATTGGATCTGATAACGACACTGACGTTAATCAAATTGGTGATTCTAACACAGCTGATTCTGATCAAATGGGATCAACTAATATCGCAACTATTGATCAAATGGGTGATAATGGTGCAGGTTCTGGTCTTGGTAACTATGCTACAAATTATCAAGATGGTGACGGTAATAATTCTTCTCAATTACAAAATGGAGATTATAACAACCAATGGAGTGGTCAAGAAGGTAATGGTAATACGAATATTCAACAACAAGGAGTTGGATATGCTGAGTATAACTATCAAGGGAATCATCAGTTAGGTGATGGTAATACTAGTGAGCAGCAACAACGATTTGATAATAATTACCAATTTAATGATCAACATGGAGTTGGTAATACTACTTACCAGTGGACAAGTAGTGGACCTGATGGTGCTGGAGGAAGTTGGGCTGAAAACTACTCTTATGGTGACGGTAATACTACTACTCAAGTTCAGAATGGTGTTGGAGATCATGCATATACTTACCAATCTGGTGATGCTAATATGAGTGATATTTATCAGGATGGAGATACTAATGATGCACATGATAATCAGTATGGTGATATGAACACTGCTACTACTTCTCAGGTAGGTAATGATCACAATAGTTATAATTACCAATCAGGTGATATGAACACAGCTACGATTACTCAAGATGGTACGGATCACTTTAGTACTTCTGATCAAATTGGAAACGGAAATACAAATACTGTAAATCAATCAGATCTATAATTGAGATTAGTTTTATTTAATGTTTCTTCTTTCAAGAGATATTAAAAACAGAGCTACTAAATACCATTAATTATTCTGCCTGCTTTTGTTGTAAAACAAAAGTGGGCAGAATTGTTTTTGGTACTACTAGTATAGTTGATGTCTAGATCCTAGGTTTTAATCTTCCTAAGTTTTTATACTTACTTTTTTATTAGATCTAAGTAATTTGCTTAGTCCTACTCTAAAAACAGTATTTTAAAAAAATGTGCTTTTTGAAATAGGATGTATTTTTAAAATGCGGTAAATTGAAAGACGAACAAAGTTTTTTTATCTATTGATTTTGTTTACCTCCCAAAACTGTAATCCATTTTACTGAGTCCCTAAACTCAGGATGCTTTTTATTTTCTCTTCAACCCCAGTAAAAACATTTACTCATGAAAAAAATATTAATTCTAAACTGCTCTCTCTTCTTAGTAGTTTTTTTAGCAACTGCTCAAAAGAATGAAAGCAATGTAACATCGACTGGTAATAATAATGTTGTAACGGTGGATCAAATTGGAAATTCAAATCTTGCAGATTCTGATCAGTTGGGTGATTGGAATAATTCAGTTCAAATCCAAAATGGAGATTACAATGACCAGTCGAATATTCAAGATGGAATGGATAATTCAAATTTTCAAAAACAAGGAGCTGGCAACGCTGAATATAATTCTCAAATGAGTATCCAAACTGGTGATGGAAATGTGAATCGTCAACGTCAGTTCTTCGATCACAACACTCAGGAGAATACTCAAGAAGGAAATGGTAATATTAATAAACAATTGCAGCGTAGTCAACAAAATGGCCCTGGTAACTATGCTCGGAATGATCAATTTGGGGATAATAATAAGAACACTCAAAATCAAAATGGTGTAGAAAATAGTGCTTATAATTTTCAAGGCTATGATTCATTTGGTGCTTATAATAGCGACAACGTGACCACTCAAGATCAGACCGGTGATGGTAATTTGGCGGTGACTTGGCAAGGCATTTATTCTATGCCAGGGAATGGAAATAATAGTGATATTGATCAGGTTGGAGATATGAATTGGGCAAAGGATATCCAAGATGGAAATTATAATGTAGCTTCAACATTGCAGGAAGGAGTTGAGCATAGAAGTCATAACTGTCAGGAAGGAGATCTGAATATCGCGACGATTAAGCAAGATGGAACTAATCATTATAATGATACCAATCAAATCGGAAATGGTAATTCAAATACGGTAAATCAATCGGATTTATAATTTAGGTTAGTTTGAAAATGAGAGAATGAGTGAATTCATAAATGAGTGAATACCCTCCAAAATGTAATAGAAGCAAGCTTAGGAATAGGCTTCCTTAGTATTTGCTCATTCTTTTCAGTTACATGGAGTAAATCATTAAAAATAAAAATTTTATCAGAAAAGTGTATGCTAACTTAACAAGTTCTAAGTTTTTTAGCGTACCATTTTTTACAAAACTAAGTGTTTTACACGGCTCTACTGTTAAAAAAGTATTTTGAAAATATACGCTTTTTCTAACTAGGGAATATAATGAAAATGCAGTAAATTGGAGAAAGACTTATAAACATACTTACTTGCAAGGAGGAAACATTTACTAAAGCTGAATTCATTTTATCTCCCGTTCTTTTACCATCCTTTAAATAAGCTGAAACTAATTTTACTAAAAAGCATGCCTTTTAGAGTAATGTTTTATTAGTAGATTGTTAAAGAATTAAAATCAATTTTCATGAGAAATAATTTAATGCTTTTTATCATTTTCTTAGGAACGGTATGTTTTGCTCATGCGCAATCTGATACGACGGTATCTGGAGTCTCTGAAAAAAGAGTTTCAATAGAAAAAAAGAAAAAAAATGTAATGGGGAAAGATACGATTCCAGCGAAAACTAATGCGCCAAACATTGCGGTAAACATTCAATCCGGAAAGGGATACTCCAGTACAATAATTCAAAAAGGCTCAGGTCATCAAACTGTTCATGATCAGGCTGGGAATAAAAACACTATAGTAACGTCACAAGAAGGCAAAAATAACAATAGTAAAAATATGCAATCAGGTGATAGAAATACGATTGTTGTAAATCAGAAAGGGAAGGGAAATACAAGCAAGGTTACACAAAAAGGAAAAGGGAGTACGATCATCCTGAACCAATCGAAAGGTAATTAGTCTAAAGACAAAGCAAGCAGATTCCATATTATAATCTGTAAAAAAACGATAATTTAAAAACTAAAATCTATAATTGAAATTATAGACTATAGGGGTTGTAATTATTTTCTGCCTGCTTGGAGAGAAGTGGGCAGGATTTTTTATTTTGAAAACTTTTTTTCCGAGAGACTTTGTTATTAATTTTAAATCTTTTGAGAAGTTGAAATTTGAATCAATCAGATTCTTTTAAAAAAAGCTAACACAATAATTATTAAACTTAGGATATTCTTAAGCAAATCAATTTAAAAATATTGTAATTCAATATTTCTAGCATAAAAATAACAAAGTGCTAGCAGACTTTAAATGTTAAAATTTCCTTTTGAAAATACGCTTTTTTACCTATATAATATTAGGACACTTATGCTTACCTTTGAAATGTTCAGGAGCTTAATAAGCAATATTTAGCTTCGGATGTTTAACCCCTTAAAAAACAAAAAATGTTGACATCTTACAAACCTCTCTGCACTTTGTGCATGGTTCTATCCATATTGTTGTCCTCAGCAATTTTTCTTTCTGCTCAAGGGGATGTTACTTTCGATACAGAAATAGATCTAACCACTTCTGATTTATTAGACGAAGAAAGAGACTATTTGTATCTTAATTTAAATAACAATCTCACCAAACTTTCTCAAGTCGGAGACGATAATACAAGTGATGTTTTTCAAAAGGGAGACGCCAATAAAGTCATTGCTACTCAAAATGGTGAAGGCAATCAATTAATGTTTCATCAGGATGGAGATCAGCAAAATGCGGTACTGATACAAAAAGGAAATCTTAATTTGATTGACGGAGTTTCTAATGGTGTACAAAACAATCTTGCAATTATTCAGGACGGCGATATGAATACCATTCATGCGGAATTCGAAAATATTAATCAGAGTGATATTTTATTATATCAGGAAGGTGATTTAAACAATATGGATTTGATTGAGTCGAACCAAAATAATATGGATGTAATGATTTTCCAACGTGGTTCGAACATGAGAATGACCGTTATTAAACTTTGATAAAGGTTTACAATTTTTTAACGAGTGATAAGGGTATGAAATCTAATCCAAAAAGTACAAGGTATTACTACCTGAAAGGAAAATGTTTTCTTGTATGCTGTTGTATCTTGTTGATAATTAGTACTTTACAGGCACAAATTAACCAAGGTAGTATTGGCTTAGAGGTTGAAGAAAGTGAGAACCACTATACTGTGACAGGTACTTATACCGTAAGTGATAGTGTAAGAAATATTCCAGATAATCTATCCTATTATGTCCTCGTTGAAGGTAAATCTGGAATCCCGGAAAAGCCTTATGTCTTTAAAACAAAACGAAATGATTTTGTCCTAGAAGGCAACGTCCCAAAAACTTTATTTACTATAAAAATTGATCAACGAGATACACTATCTGTTGAAGTAAAAATAAAATCTGGAAAAGTAATTATTGATCAACAGAAAGATACTTGGACGCAAAGAGAAGCAGTCCCGATTGTCTTGGACGAAAAAGAAAAAAGAAAAGAGAAAAGAGATTCTCCTTCAGTAGTTGAAATTGATGGTCTCATAATAGATCAGACTAAAACCAAAGCAGGTCGAGACTTTTACGAACTGTTTTATAATAATTGGATTCCACCTCGAGGTGCTACTGATTTTACAATCAATATCGCAGAAGATCCTGGACGTGGACGATCAACAATTATTCGCATTATGGTGAATGATCAAATAGTCTTCAAGCGTTTTTTACAAGCTCGATATGATGTGATCGAAGAGTTGTCAGAGAGTGCTATTGGTGTAACTGCTCATAGAATTAAAAAATTGACGGACACTAAAAATCAGATAGAAGAAGGTGATCAAATTGGAGATGGAATTTTTTAAAGACGATAATGGATGTCACATTATTTTTAGTAAAAATAAAATAGAAGATGACTTTTTAGTAAATTTGATGTAGAGAATAGTTGCATTTCTTTATTCTCAAAAAACAAAAACACCATCCGTGTTTTTGAAAAAATCTAAATAAGAGAGGAGAGTATTAAAGTTTTAAAATATCAATTTTCGGAGGTAACACTTCGACAATATATATTTATATATAACCCCTAATAAAAACAACCATGAAATCATTACATTTCATTCGCATTGCTCTGTGCATTGCCTTAACTCTCTTTTGTAACTCTTTCTTGTTTGCTCAAGACTTTGTCTACAAACCCAAGAATCCCGCCTTCGGTGGGGAAGTTTTCAATTACCAATGGTTACTTAATTCTGCTAATTCTCAAAACACGATTGAGGAAGACGAAGACGAAGATCGCTTTGATCGTTTTAGTCGTAATCCTATTGATGATTTTGCAGATAATCTAAACCGACAAATCTTAAATCAAATCTCTAGAGAATTAGTTGGAGACCAATTTGGTGAAGGAGGACTCAGTGAAGGTAACTATGTGATTGGCGACTTTCAAATTGATGTAACGCCTACCGTTGAGGGATTATCTATTTCAATATTAGATACTTCCACTGGTGACCAAACACTTGTCGTTGTGCCCTATTTGTAACAATATAAGTGCATACTTGTATGGCTCTTGTGATACAACTTGAAATTTGGGAAATTCCCCCGTTTAACTAGTTTTGCCGTTCGTAATTCTTCTGAATGAGATTCGGTAAACCATCTTATTAATCAAAATTAAACTTTGGTAAATGACCTTACTTAAAGCTATAAGTCGTTATGCCTTGCCGATAGCAATTCTGTTCTTATTGAGCAGCTGCAACGCGTATTTGAATCAACCGATGAAAACAACTCCTGCTCGGATTGCTGAAAAAACGTCTTTTAACAGAGCACTAAAAAGATTGCCTAAAACTAAAGAACCGATGGTTGTCGGAGTCTATAAATTCAGAGATCAAACGGGACAATATAAACCTACAGAGAATGGAGCAAGTTGGTCTACAGCAGTAACTCAAGGTGCAACAAGTTTGCTCATTGAAGCATTGGAAGATTCTGGATGGTTCGTTCCAATTGAACGTGAAAATATTGGAAATTTATTAAACGAGCGTAAGATTATTCGGTCCAGTAAAATTCAGTATTCAAAAGATGATGAAAAAAATAAACCTTTAATTCGCCCTTTATTATTTGCTGGAATTATCCTTGAAGGAGGAATCGTTTCTTATGATGCAAATGTAATATCTGGTGGGGCAGGTGTTAGGTATTTTGGCGCTGGTGGATCAGGACAATATCGTCAAGATCGGGTAACGGTTTGCCTAAGAGCGATCTCTACTCAAAGTGGAAAAATTCTTAAAAGTGTTTATGTATCTAAGACTTTGCTTTCTCAAAAATTAGATGTTGGAATTTTTCGGTACGTGAGTTTTAAAAGACTCTTGGAATTTGAAACAGGAATCACATATAATGAACCAGCTGATTTGGCAGTTACGGAAGCTATTGAAAAAGCCGTTTATTCTTTAGTGATGGAAGGATTGATGGATGGATTATGGCAAGCGGATCCGGAAGATAAAACAGCGAAGTTGGCGATTCAGGAATTTAAAAAAGAAACTCAGGAAATGGCGCAAATTGATGTTTTTGGAACCAAAAGCATAGACCAAAGAATGAAGTCTTCTATTCAAATAGCATTAACTGGATCTTTTTTAAATGGAGATTATCCCAACTCCATGATAAAGCCTGGAGCTGAAATAGGTCTCAACCAACATTTAAGTCCTTCATTGTCTTTGAGTACCAACTTTGGATACAATACAGTAGCTAGCAAAGAAATTTTTTCATGGGATATTCTCTATCTGAACACTCACCTTCAATGGACTTTTATTCCCAATAAAAAAATGAGTCCAATTGTTTATGCTGGTGGCGGATTGCTTTCCAATGTAAGTACACTTCCGTATGCCTTTCGAGAGGATAATCATTTTTTCGCCGATTTGGGTGTAGGGTTTCAGGTTATGCTAAACGATAAAATTGAACTTCAATTTTCAGGAGAGCAGGTTTACTTTTTTAAAGATGATTTTGATGTGTTGGAACAAGGTAAATACGGAGACCAAATTTGGCGATCGCGTTTGGGATTGCGTATTCATTTTGGTAAAAAATAAGTTTAAAAAGAATAAAGAAAACAAAAAACAAAAACATGAATAATAATATCAAACGATGGTCTCTTCTTTTGTTATTGTTCGTCCTAGTGAATACAGGATGTAGAGAAGATGCTATTTTACTTGAAGAGTTTGGTACAGTCAATGGACAAATATTTGATAGTCAAACTTTTCTTCCAATACAAAGTGCCTCAGTTAGCACGAGTCCTACAACAACGACTGTCCTTACTGATTCTCTAGGATTTTTTGAACTAGCATTTATTCCTGTTGGAGAGTATAATATAAAAATTGAAAAAGAAGATTACCGAATTGAATTCGCTCCGGTATCTGTGATTAAAGATAGAATCGTTGTTATAAATATAAATATAGAAGAAGGCACAACAGACGATCTTGCACCGCTTCCTCCAGTATTGCTTAGTCCTGGAAATGGATTAGCAGAACAACTAGAAGATGTCGAATTGACTTGGAGTGCAAACCCAGAATATGATGAAGATGATCTACTTTATGATGTCGTCTTGATTGATGATGATGCTTTAGAAGTTAAAGTGGTTGAAGATACTCCGGAGACTTCTTTTCTTTTGGAAAATTTAAAATATAACACGACTTACTTTTGGTATGTTGTTGCAAAAGATGGAGTTAATCAAAATTCAAATAGCGAAGTTTTTTCTTTTAAAACGAGAGAATTGACCGAAAATCTTTTTCTCTTCGTTCGACCAGATAATGGATTATATCAAATTTATTCTTCTGATCAAGATGGACTGAATACCATAGCTCTTACGAATAATAATACTAATAATTGGTGTCCACAGTTTAGTCCTGATGGGAGTTTGATTTCTTACATTTCTTTATTTAATAATCAAAATCACATTTACGTATCAGACCTAGATGGGAATAATGCCAGAAGAATTACTTCAGGAATCCCAATCGATTACTATGATCAATTTGAAATGGATTATTGTTGGTCACCGGATGGGACTAAAGTACTCTATATGAATTTTGATAAATTATACCTTCAGGAAATAAGCACTTCTGGCGGACCTGCAACTCAAGTCCTCACCACACCTGATGGAAATGCTTTCGCTTCTTGTGATTGGAAAGATGGTCAGGTGCTTGTAAGAACCACCAATAGTAATGGGTTTGAATCGCATTTTTATTTATACGATGCTGAAACTTGGACCTTGCTTGATGAAATTGCTTACTATCCTCAAGGTCGAACAGGCGGACCTTATTTTGCAAAAAATGGAAGCAGTATTGTTTTTACGCATGACGAACATCCATCACCTCCGACGCTTCAAGGAGGAGAACAAGGTGATGCTCAAATATTTTATTTGCCAAACCTGAATGTTCCTTTTGAGCCTTTTTCAGTTTCTCTTGTGAATAAACCAGCAGGGACAAATGATATTAATCCGAGATTTTCTCCTAGCGGTGCTTTTATAATTTTTTCTAACCATGATATTGATGGTTTAGTAGAACCAAAAGTGTACCGGGTCAATATTTCTGAACCTGAGAATAGAACCATGTTTTTTGAAAATGCTTTAATGCCAGATTGGCGAAATCCTTAGAGAGGTTTTTAACCTTAAAAATACATAACTATGATCCCTTTAATTTTTATAAACAAATCATTTCAAACCGGCATGAATAATATTATGGATAAACCAGCATCTGCGAAAATTAAAGTAGCAATGGCGGATCACAACCGACTCTTTCGGAAAGGTGTAGTTCAATTACTTCAAGCTTTTGATTTTATAGATATTGTTCAGGATGTTGAAACAGGAAAAGACTTAGTTGAACTTTCTCAAAAAGAAAAATTTGATATTATTTTGGTGAATTGCAGCTTATCTGATATGTCTGGAGCAGAGGCGACTCAGCAGATTAAGGCTCATGATCCAGATGCGAAAGTCTTATGTCTTTCTGATAAAGCGGATATAGATTGTGTATCTAAAATGGTTGAAGCAGGAGTGACAGGTTATGTGATGAAAAATACTTCCATTCAGGAATTGGCCAATAGTATCATGGTGGTTTATCATGGCAATGTTTATTTTTCTAGTGAAGTAGATATTAAAAAATTGGCGACTGTAAATAAAAAAGCAAGAGGGGTTTCACACCGGATTTCTGATCTTTCTTTACCGATCACTGATCGTGAATTTGAAATACTAAAATTTATCGCTGAGGAATTAACCAATAAAGAAATTGCGGATGCGCTTTTTATAAGTCCAAGGACTGTTGATACGCATCGTCGTAATCTCCTTCAAAAATTAAATGTAAAAAATACTGCTGGATTGGTGAAGTATTATTTGTCGGTGATTGAAGTGAATGGGTAGGTAAAAAAATAAAATAATGGTAATGCCAATCAGGGCTTAAAATGTTCTTAGTTTTGAATTAATTCTTAGCCAAGGAAAAACAATATTTTGTATTTGTTTTCGGACACTTCTAATGCTGAATATCTAATACCGTTTAGGCTCAGATTAAATTAAGTGATGATGTCATTTTAATATCTCTCAAACCTGATTTGTATTTAATTTTTAAATACTTGTCTTTTAAATTTTATAATTTTTATTACCTTGTAGTCTAAACAAGATAAAAGTTATGAAATATTTCCCCTCCTTATTACTGGGTGCGATGTTCGCATCTGTGTTCCTTTTTAATTTTAATTTTAATGAATCTGGTCTGCTTCGATCAGTTGAATTGCCTTTTGGTGATTGTGAAGTTAATCTTGGTGCTGACATTACTATTTCATTAGGAGATTCTTTTGAAATAGAAGCTCAACTCTCTTGTCCAATATCCGAAATCGCAAGTACGCAATGGGAAGATAATAATGGAACGATTGATTGTCCTTTTATCGATTGTACATTATTGACGGTAATGCCTTTAGCAGATAACTGTTACACCCTTTCAATTACCTGGACGGATGGTTGTGTAACTTCCGATGAAATATGTTTTACACTTAATTCCTGTGAGGCTGAATACTCGGAAAATAGTATCAACAGTATTTCACCAACTCAAATAAGTGCTCAAGCAGAAATCGAATTGGAGATTGCAAGAACTCAGTTCGTTCGGTTTGAAATAGTAGAAGACGATGAAGTTTTGTATGAAGTCTGGGAAGGGTGGTTAGATGCGGGCCTTAGAAATGTTGACTTAGATTTTTCTGCAATTCCTACAGGTTCTCATGAATTGAGAGCAAGACTATATCCTGAAAATATATCCATTAACATAGAAAAAATATAAAAGACCGATGAAAAATAATACTTACTTCCTTTTATGTTTAGTACTACTACTTTCATTGGCTCAAGCTTGTAAATCTGACGATGAAGGCAGTGGAATGAATAATGAAAATATGGTCGAGACCTTCGACAATACATGTTGCAAAGAGCCTCATTTGGAAGCCTGTGTTGGTGGAGTCAAAGTTTATGTTCCCAATGCATTCACTCCAAACGGGGATGGGATTAATGATCTTTTTTTAGTTGAAGGAAATGAAGGAATCTCAAAGGTAGTTTCCTTTAAAGTTTTTAAAGCTGACGGAACGATGGTGTATGAGGCATCTGATTTTCCATTAAATGATCCAAGTTTTGGTTGGAATGGTGCATTTCCTGATGGGACTTTGGAGCAAGCAATTTATTCTTATAGTCTGTCTATTGAAAATATTGGAAACCAGGTTTATGATTTTGAAGGAACAGTATGTTGTCGAATAGATGGACCTAATGATTTTCCATGCGTCGATTTAGAAAAGAATTGTGCATATAGTAGTCAGCATGATGGCAATGGAGGATTCGATCCGGCACTACCGAATTTTGAGGATTGTCAATGATTTTTTCTTTTTAATAAAACATAATTTTTAAAACCACCGATCTCCTGGCCATCAAAGAATGTTTGTTCAAAAAAAGACAAAATTCGATATTTTAATTTCTCATGCTTCTGTTTCTTACGATTCGGGTGTAGTTCTTTTTTAGAATAATTAAGCTCGGATTGCCAGTCAAATTTTTCAATGAAATCTTTCATCACCTCAGGATGCGTTCCTTTGAAAGTTGCGCAGTTTCCAAGTGGGCCGTAATCGAAATAATCTTTTTGATTTTTATATAAGTCAGCAACCTTTTCTTTCCCTTTATGAATCGTGTCTAAGGCCTTCTTTTTGTTTTGCATAAAATGCGGAGGACGAACCCAGCCGTAATGATAAACAAAAGCTGGAATTTTTACTACTTTGAGTTTATGAGTTCCTTCTTGTTGACGATAGTTTTTGCCATCAAAGTTTGGAATGCGTCGGAATGATTGTGCCGATTCCCAGGAGTGAATATCTTTCCGGTTTCTGACGATTCTAATTTCGTTTTTATACCAACCATGTCCATTTTGATAATGATTATAATCCCCCCAAAAGTGAACATAATTAAAA
>CAKZTD010000076.1 GCA_937921595.1 uncultured Saprospiraceae bacterium | reverse complement strand
TTCTACCCTCTTCTCTTTTTCTTCTTCCCGTCTTTTTTCCAAAATTTCCAATTGATTTTTTTCTTCTTTTGCTTAACGATAATGTAACGGAGCGTCAAAGCGCTTTGGCTTTCAAAAAAGCGCACGCCACTGATGGCATTAAATGCGGGTTTGTAATCCATAGATAAATTCAATCGGTCTAAGGACATTTCCACACCTGCAATTAAACTCACTCCAGCTGGATCAGGATCATCAGAACTAGCTGCCCAACCTTTATGGAATCCGGCACCATAGTAAAAATTTAGCCTTTTACCGATTAGCTTTTTATGTTCTTCGTAAAGAATGGTAAACTTTGTATCATCATTTGCTCGGAGTGGAGCTTGAAATATTCCTTCGATGGTGGATTGTTTTAAAATTTTCTGCTGTACAGAGATTCCGAAACTTGACCCCAGACGAACACCAGCAGCAGTTCGATAGCGTTGAGCATTCACTTCTCCAATACAAAATAATAATCCAGCTAAAATGAGAATCCTATACATAGTGGTAGTTTTGCAGATTAACGATATACAATTTGACCTTAGTATCAAACGAAGGTTATTCGGGAAATTAGTTAAAAAAAGGTTAAGTAGAAAGTGTTCATTATTTTTACCTTTGATGAAATATTAAAACAAGCGAATGCTAAGGATTATTTGGCGATACATAAAGTTTTATTTCTCAGCAACTACAAAGTACGGGATTCACTCTCCTTTTGTATTTGATTTTATAAAAAATGTATTAGAAGATACTCGATTGTTTTATGCGTTCCATGAGGTGGAAACGATTCGAAAGCGTCTATTAGGAAATCCAGATGAGATCGAAGTAACTGATTTGGGTGCTGGTTCAAAATATACCAAAAGTAATAAACGTTCTATTCAGCAAATTGCAAAAACCGCCTTGTCCTCCCCTTCTTTTTGTAGGCTTTTATTTAGAACGACCAATCATTATAAACCTAAAAGCATTTTGGAAATGGGAACGTCTTTGGGCATTTCCGCATCTTATCTCCACAAAGGAGCACTCGATGCAAAATTCATCACGCTAGAAGGTTGCCCTCAGATTTCCAAACAAGCTCAATGGGTTTTTAAAAAACTAAAATTAAAAAGCATCAAAAGTGAAATTGGTGATTTTAAAAATACTTTGCCTAAAGCTTTAAAAGAATTGGAAACCCTTGACCTCATCTTTTTTGATGGAAATCACAAAAAAGAACCTACCCTTGAGTATTTCAATCAGGCCATGAAATTTTCTACGGAAAACTCAATCTTTATCTTCGATGATATCTATTGGTCAGATGAGATGTTGGAGGCTTGGGAGATTGTAAAAAAGGATAATCGGGTTACCCTTTCTATTGATCTCTTTTCTATGGGGATCTTATTTTTCAAAAAAGATTTTAAAGAAAAACAACATTACAAATTATTGGCTTGGTGGTGGAAACCTTGGAGACTGGGTTTTTTCAGATGAACAAGTTAACAGAGGAACAGAGTAGCAAGTTAACAGAGGAATAAATTAACCAAGAGCTCATTGCTAACTTGCTAACTTATTCACTTGCTAACTTGTTCTATTGCTAACTTGTTCTATTGCTAACTTGGTTTTCTAAAAAGGCAGCCGGGGGGAAGCATTCCATTAATGCCAGCTACCTACTATGAGAAAACACATCTTGAATTTGTCATAGATGAATTGGTCATTGATGTGAATTGGTTCATAGCCCAAGACTACAAATTCACATCAATGACAAATTCACGAATCAACCAAACTCTAGCTTACTTGTCTTGAAGGATAAACGATTACTTTACCATTTCGTTTTCGTTGAATCAAATCTCTAGCAAATTGCTTCGTTGCTTTATTCAAAGCTACTCGATTTGAGACTTCTCTAAAAGTGTATAAAGTAAAGGTCCCGTTTTCAATGATGGATTTTGTATTGAGTTCCATCCAAACTTTTTCTCCAGTTTGCTTCCGCATTTGAATCAAAGAATCATCCTGATCTAATGGAGTAATACTCAGTTTTTTGGATTTTTGCTTTTTGAACAATCGAACAAAGTTCGAATCAATAAAATCTTCAAATCGCATATTCATTATACGGTCTTCTTCGAATCCCAATACCTTATAAAATGCGGTATTGACAAAAGAGATTTTTTGATCTTGATTGTTTTGCAAGACAACAACGTCTGGAAGATGATCCAAAACTAATCGTTGATTAACCCGCTTTGTCAGGGACATTGGCCCTATTTTTTGGGTTTTGCTTGCAGTGAAAAATCCAACAGCAGCGCTGAAGTATCCGAGCATTACGAACAACAATAATTCGCGATCCCAGTCAAACATAAAGCATACGACCAAGAGGGGAATTAAGATTATCAGATAGCTATAAGGTCTTAAATGTACTGGCTCTTCTCTCAATAATTGAAAGAAATACCGGTAACGAGAAAGCGACTCGATCCTCATCTTAATTGGTTTTAGGATTAAAAAAAATTACTTACTAAAGTAAAGTTCTATCCATGGGAATACAGGTCTAATTAATAATAATTTGAAAACTAGGTAAAAGGTGGGACTATAAATTGTGTTTTGATATATTCAATATTTATAATGCAAATACTTTGCCAAAAGCGGAAATATATCAAAAAATAGAATATTTAATTTATAGAATCGGAAGAGGTTTTAGATCGGAATAGGATTCAGTGAAGAATTATTTGAGCTTAGATTATTATAGTTTTTTGCTAATCCCAACATTTAATCCTATTGCATAAGGTTTATAATCAGTAGAATTATTTACATCATATTTCCTTAAGGCTGTTTTAAAATTCATGGCTAAAACTAAAGCAGTCTCCTCTCTTACATTCCACAAAGTTCCTATTGAAAATTGATAAGAGAAGTTAATCAATTTTAGATTTTTTGCTTTACTCACGTTCTCATTACCATATAGTTCTCTTGTTTCTCGAATGGTCATATCCATAAATAGATCATTCTCTAGAAATAAATTCAACTTTGTCTTTTCTAAAAAAAGGGATCGTTGTCCAATGGAGAAATTCACAAATGTGAAGGTATTTGAACTTTCAAAATCGCCACCAAAAAAATCCTCAACGATTTCATCAGAACCTATTTGATTTAAACCTATTCCTGTTTTAATTTCAAACCTATTGAATAAGGGTTGATAGTATTTAAAATCAATTCGGCTCAGTATTTTAGGAGATTGCGATTTAGCCGAACAACCTTCAATACATTGTAAGAATAAAAGAAAAGGTGAGTTATAATGAAAAGTTCGAGATAATCCGTAAGTGATTTCTACTCTTTCTGCTTTGTAAATTTCATTTTGTCCAGTAATCGTATTTAAAAACACAATTAGAAAAATTAAAGGCAAAACGAGTTTACACTTAAGCATTTGGATTATTTATTTTTAGAATTTACTTCTTAAACCCAATAGATTTTTTAGTAAAAATAGAGCTCTCTTGGTTTTTAGAAAGTGATTTTACATCCTCTAAAGTGAGGAGATTGGTATCGATTGCTTCGTGCTCCTCTTTAGATAGAGCAGCCAAACGAAGGTTATGATTTTTGATGATATCATTTACGATGCTACGAACGGTTCGAGCATTTCCAAAATACTTATCTCGGTATTCGTAAACAAAATTCATATAGTCTAAAATAAACGCGCTTGTTTCTTCATCCGCTTTCATTCCTTTTTCATTGATCATAAACTGCGCAATCTCATTAAGCTCCGCAGGTTTATAATCTTCGAATTTCAGGATTTTATCAAAACGACTACTCAATCCTGGATTGGCTTTTAAGAAAGACTCCATATTATGCGGATAGCCTGCAACGAAAACAAAAAACGATCCTCGATCATCTTCCATTCTTTTCAATAAAGTCTGAATCACTTCGCCTCCAAAGTCACCATGCGCACCTCCAGTAGTTTGTGTCAAGGCATAAGCTTCATCGATAAATAATACGCCACCCATAGATTCTTCAATCTTCTCGGCAGTCTTGATTGCGGTTTGTCCAACGAATCCAGCAACCAACCCTTGCCGATCGGTTTCTATCATATGGCCTCGTTCCAAAATTCCCAAAGACTTATAAATCTTGGTCAAAATTCGGGCAACAGTTGTTTTTCCAGTCCCTGGGTTTCCAACAAATACAGTATGAAGAAAGAAACTATTTAAAACATCTTTTCCGGTTTCTCTGTAATATTTTACCAAGCCAACCATCTCATTGATTTGCTCTTTGACATTATCCATTCCGATCAGCGCATTCAACTCTCCCATCGCAATATCCAATAAAGCATAATCCACTGGAATCTCAGGTAACTCTCGTTTTGGTTTGTATTCTATTTTTTCGACATCTTCAAAGATAACCGTAGAGATCGCCTCTTTGCTTAAATTTCTTGGAGCCTCATCATTCATCGTTCGAAGACCGAGATTGATTTTACCTTCTTCAATAACATCATAAACAAATCTCGCGTTTCCGAAACTCCGATCTCGGCTTCGATATGCATTAATGATGATCTCATCAATTTTTCGAGAAGCCTCTAAAGTCAAAGCAACTTTCTTTTCTTCACATGCATACGATGCAATCTTCGAAAGCTCTTGAGGCAGATAATCTGAAAATTCGAAATTCAATTTGAAACGAGATTTCAATCCAGGATTGGAATCCAGGAAGTGTTTCATCTCTTTAGGATAACCAGCAACGATCACTGCTATATCTCCTGGTCCATTCGACATTTCTTTTACCAAAATCTCAATCACCTCTCGACCAAAATCTTTGCTATCGTCATTACTTCTGGCTAAAGAATAAGCCTCATCTATAAATAACACGCCACCTCTGGCTTTTTCAATGGCTTCTTTTACTTTGGGAGCAGTTTGTCCGATGTACTCCCCTACCAAATCCACACGATCAACTTCATGAACATGACCTTTAGAAAGTAAACCCATTTTTTTATACAAAAGTCCCATCATTCCGGCAACCGTAGTTTTACCAGTTCCTGGATTTCCGATGAACACAGAATGCACATTGATTTCATCCTTCTCCTCAAATCCTTTTTCTTTTCTTAATTGTAAAAACTGGATATACTTGGCGTGATCCCGTACTTTCTGCTTGATATGCTTCAAGCCAATCAAGGCATCTAGTTTGGCCATCAAATCTTCAAAAGTCTGATGAATATCTATATCTGGATTCAGGACAACTGGAGAATGTCTATCTGGTAATAAAACTGGAGTAATCCCTTCTTCAAAATCATCTGATACTTGAAACGGAATCACTGCAAGGAGTTTGTCCATAAAAATCAATTCCGCAGTATATCGGTCTCTTCGCCAAGAGCCTTTTACATTAGAGCCCCAACCAGCGGTGATTTTGATTAAATCATCCCGCTTTTCAACTCGCTGCAATCGGACGACCTGCCCTTTCAGTTCTCGGGCATCATTATAGAATTTGGTAAAAAGCTCACATTGCCAGCTTTTGGTAACATGTACATTTTTTAAAATAATCTCCACATAAATATATCGGGTCTCCTCGCTACTAAACTGTCGGAAAAACGTTCGATCATCTTCAGTCACATCATCATAAGGCCCTTCATACAATCTGAGGGATTGTACCTGGAGATAAGGATTTTCATCCTCCAATATATTTTTACCAGCATCTTCTACATAGAAATACTTGGTTGCTACTTTTTCACCTTCAATCCAGGCTTCCCAGTAATAGGTACCTTTTTTCCAAAATTGGCCTTCACTCTTATTTCCCCAACCTTCACGAATAAAGACAGTTGCATCATATTTACTGACTTTACGGCTTTCAAAACTTAGGCTACAAATCTCCTTACGTCCTTTTTTAAGGCTATAACACTTTAACTCTACATCAATTTCCCAATCTTCTACATCGAACATCTTGTTATAAAAAGAGAGTTCCGCATAGACGTAGGTTGTCTCATACCGATCAAATACCTGTCGATACTTCTTTTTATTATCTGCCAGCCATTCCGTAGAAGCGTAAACCTTCAATTCCCGGAATTTATAGTTTTTAGTTGTTGGAAAATTATAACTTTCTGCCATTTACTCTATCAGATTTGTCTTTATGTTATTGGACTAAATTATATTAAATTTGTTTTTTTGAGGTATCTCATTTTTTTCATCACAATTTCCTTACAGTCAATTGTTTATCAAATTTTAGGAACATAAAACAGATTTAATATAATTCTATACGTCTAGTTATATCAATTCGTCTATAAACATATTCTTTTTTGCTTACTAGAACAATATTTTAAAGAGAAAATAATGTACTTTTCAGCATAAAAAGTGCTAATAAGTTAACACTCAATGTTTATAAGAAGTTCATTTGGCTTAGGTTTCTAAACTTTCATGCATAAATTGGATAAGTTTAGTATATCTTCCCCTCTATCAAATAAACGATATTGTTACCCAAAAATTCGGGATAAATTATTTTTTTCCTAATTTCAGGGCTGTTTAATAAAAAGCCTAAGCGGATCGATGAGTTTTGTAAATTTTAATATTCCTATTCTCGTTCAAAACAAAAAACTAAACAAGAAATCTTCTTTTGTTTTACGTCCGCTATTTTTAAATCATCCCGTCGTTAATGCCCGACGTTTTGAGACAGCAGTCAGTCATTTCAAAAAAGAAATCCGTAGAAATCTCAATAATTACTCGGTCAATCGAGAATCGCTTGATCAACTACTTTGGTACCTATTCAATCCAACTTTAGATTATCAAAAAATCCAGTTGACCATTCCTTACGGAAAGTCATCAATCACTGGTACTTTTTCTGTCGCTGTTTTTGAATTACAAAACAAAACTTTCGCTTGCCTTCCTGCTTTCCATAACTACATGTTTATGGTAGAAAGGACCAAAAAGAAGAAGAACCATCTTGAAAAAAATACGACTGATGTAATCGAAATGCTATTCAAGGATTATCGAGAACAACTTGAATCAGACTTTATCCCTGACGATTACTTTTCAGATCCAAGAGAGTTTGTGACCAATGTCCAACTCAGTTTAAATATCCGATCTGGTAAGTTCTCTTTTGAAGATGCAGAACCTCCAGGATTTTTTCAAGCCATGAATCAAACTGCTGATTTTGATGGTGCAGTGGAGGTTGAAAAAGTTGGCGAAAATCTAAACAATCGATATCCAGAAGATTTAAAAAGATCATACTTTCGGGAAGATTTGATTGATCGTTTATCGACCATCATTTACCAAAAAGAAAATACACCTATTGTCCTCATTGGTGAAGAAGGAATAGGTAAAGGAACGACCATCCATGAAGTCGTTTTTCAATATTTAAAATCAAAAGAAGAAGCTAAGAATCAGAAGGAAGAACTCTTTGCAAAACTATGGCAAATTGATCCGACAAGAGTCATTTCAGGAATGAGTATTGTCGGTTGGTGGGAGAAACGATTGGAGTCCATTATCAAGTTTGTAACGACTAAGCAAAAAGGAGAAACGGACAAATTATTATTCACCAATATTGTCGCTTTAATTCGTATTGGAAAGAGTGGTTCTAACGACCTTGCGATGAGTGATGTGTTGCGACCTTATTTGGAAAAAAGGCAACTTCAGGTTATCCTTACAGCGACCCCAGCAGAATGGAAAATCCTTCAGGAAAAAGATCGTCGGTTTAGCGATCTCTTTCAGGTAATTCGAATGGAAGAACCAGATCTAAAGACTGCTGCTCGAATGGTCTTACAACAAAGAAAACATTTAGAAATTGAGCAAGGTTGTACCTTCACTATTCAAGCTATAAA
This sequence comes from uncultured Saprospiraceae bacterium, assembly GCA_937921595.1. Lineage (GTDB taxonomy): Bacteria > Bacteroidota > Bacteroidia > Chitinophagales > Saprospiraceae > JAHDHW01. The sequence continues at coordinate 21,374 of CAKZTD010000076.1, read as the reverse complement.
TCAAGTTTTCCATTTTCAAAGAAACTATCTCCGAAGAAAAGCATTACCAGGAAGTGTCATGAAAATGATGAACCAACTGGCTGCAAAATATCGCTTTCAATACATCGATGCTCCAGAAGTAAAAGCAGAGTTTGAAAGCATCAGTGGTTTGAATGAAAAGATTTTCGATCCAACACATATCTTTGAAAACGAAGAAGTTAGAAATAGTATTTCAAGTAGATTGGTAGGTCAAGACAATGCCGTTGATGCACTGACTGACACCATTCACTTGCTAAAAGCTAAACTCAATAATCCGAACAAACCCGTTAGTTCTTTCTTATTCATCGGCCCAACCGGAGTTGGTAAAACACAGGCCGCAAAAGAACTGTGTCGTTATATGATGGGCTCTGAGGATGTCTTGATGCGTTTTGATATGAATGAATATATCGACGCAGGCGCACCTTCCAGATTGATTGGTGATTATTATAATCCGGAAGGTCAGTTGACGGGGAAGGTTCGCTATCGACCATTTGGTGTTTTACTGCTTGATGAGATTGAAAAAGCGCATCCAAAAGTACATGATCTATTACTTCAGGTATTAGACGATGGACGACTGACAGACAGTCTAGGACGAACGATAGACTTTTCGAATACGATTATCATTATGACCTCAAATGTAGGAGCAGCCGATGTTTCCAAAAAGCTAGGTTATGATAAGGAAAATCGAGACGATAGTGGTATCTATAGAAAAGCCGTAGAGAATTTTTTCAGGCCAGAATTTATCAATCGAATCGATCGGATTGTGATCTTCAATCCATTGGCGCGTTTGCACATTCATAATATTGCGAAGCTTCAGATTCGAGAGCTTTTGAGGAGAGATGGATTCGTTCGTAGAACAACGATTCTGAACATTACCAAAGAGGCATTGGAATGGGTGGCACATCGAGGTTATGATGCCAAAATGGGAGGTCGTGCGTTGAAACGTCAGATCGAAAAAGACCTGACTGCACTTTCTGCAGAGCAATTGATTTCTACCAAAAGTGATAATCCAATTATCTTAGAAATCTCTCTTCAAAAAGATAAACTGATTCCTTTTATTCATCCTCTTGAGTTTATGGAAGAGACTCTGGAAGATTGGCTCCCTACCCTTCCTGATGAATCTCATGGAAAAGGTTTTTATAATCAATTAATTCGTCGAGTAGAAGCTATTGAAAGGAAGGTCACCCGACTAGAGCAACAACAAGATTCTTCGGACAATGAAGTGATTGTGATTGGTAATGAAGCCGGAGAAAATCTCAATTGGCAATACTATGATTTCAAGGAAAGAATCACTTCGATTAAGCAGACTCTAAAAACCTTGTCACTTGGTTTTAAGGATCGATATTTTAAAGAAGGTCCAGCTATTCCTTTGCGTTTAAAATCTGGAAATCTTAACCCTAGAAACGATGCTGGTTTATCCAAGTATGTCCGAACACATACCAAAGATCGGATGTTCCAGATGGAAGCTTTAAAAGAGGTCAATGAGTCATATCAATATTCCGCTACTCAGTTTGATAGTTTGCAAACCGAGTTTATTGGCAGCATGCTTAATGTTTCTTTTTTGGAAATATCCAGTCGAGGTTTTTTAAAAGGAATCACCGATAAAGTTATCCTCGATTTCAAATCATATATCCAAGGTCAGGGTGAGCTTGAAATGAAATATTTAAAGAAAATCTATTCTGACTTATTGGAAGAACTAGACTTGTCTTTTGAATATTCTAAAAAGTACAAACACTTTATTATCGAAGGTCATGGGGTCTATGAATTGTTGAAAAATGAGCAGGGCATTCACCTTTTCTACGTGCCTTATTCTACTCCAATTCCGATTGGGATTAGTTTAAGAAAATCGGAATCTAAAACAGCTAAGTTCTTGAAAACCAAGGTCATTCGATTATATGATCAAAATGCTACTTTAACTGATCTACGATCGGGTTATACCAATGCGATTTCTATTTCTCCTAGAGAATTTAAACTGCTGTTGTTTGCTGGGATTCAGAGCCAGAAGCAACAACGAAGAACTCCCAAAGTAAAATAGATTGATCGGTCATAAACAATGGATTTATGAGCAAGGATTAACGAATGATGATTTCAGGAATGAGCCTTTGCTTGAACTAGTCGATCCACTAAAAACGTTAATCCTTGCTTTTAAATTAATAACTTTCCAATCCTACAATCTCTTCCTCATCCTTCCAAGGCAGGATGTAATTTTCTGTTTTATAAAGTCGATTATTTTTATCGAAGTGCTTCCATAACCCTACTTTTTGATTATTCTTATTGAACTGCCCAAGCTGTTCAATTTTCCTTTCCATTTCAGTCTTACGTCTGGGGTCATAACCTCGGTAAGATAGAATATTGAAAGAAAGTAACTCTAGCTCTTCGACTTCATGATAAGCAATATGTAAATGAACAAAATTCTCATCCCCAAATCCATAGAAATGTTCAAGATGATCGTTTTTGTAAACAACCTGAATTGAATCGTAACCTACTTTAACATCCAGGTTATCAAACCTTCGAATTGATTGAAATAAAGCGACACCAAAATGATGGTAATCTCTTTTGAATACTGCTTCTATTTTATTTGAAGTATTCTCATTCTGCTTTCCAAATTCTTTGTAATAAGTCCATTCACCTTCCTTTTTATATTTCACTAAAGGCGGACTGTTATACAAACTTGAAAAACTTCTAAGTCCTCCATTATTTGAACCATTTATAAAAAAAGCTTCCTGAGAAACAGATTGATCTCTTGATGTAATTGCAGCAGAATTCAGTGCCGTTAATTCGATGTTTTGAAACCAAAGGAGATTGCCAGGATTATGGACTTTCTCTTTACCAAAAGCAATCAAGGAACCTCCAAAAGTATAAACCTCTGTCTGCATGGTAATAGAGTCTATTGGTTTTCGAATCCATTTGAGTGACCCTAAGTGATCATAATTAATTTTAGAAATTGCAGCGCCATCTTTAAATAGGATTTCTTCAATCAAAACGCCACGCATATTGAATCGCTTTCGAACGCCATTCAATTTATCATTCCTCCAATTCTCCGTTCGGCAAAGTTTATTCGTTCCTTGATAATATTCTTTCCATTGGCCAGTACGTTTTCCATTTTCAAAATAACCTTCAATCCAAGGAATTCCAGCTGCGAAATTTTGTTCCCATCGACCATTCAAAATTCCATTGCGTCCTTCACCATGACACCAAATATTTTCCTTCTTTGATTTATAGGATCTTTTAATTGATTTACCATCAAAGTAGAGTGTTACACATTCTGGCTTCTGTGGAATCTCGTATTTATTAGCAACAAAACGTGCATTCGGCATATAATAATCATAGGCCCCTTGAATCAATTTTAGTTCTTCTATTGAAAAGCCTGACTTAATTTGCCATTCCGAAAAGTCAGTATGATGAATATTTTTAAACCAAGCGTAATTATTTGATGCTGCGATCTCCTTTGCCATAGCTCCATGACCTGATTCTTTTAAAAGATAACCCACCGCACAATGTGTGTCATGTTCATCAATAAAAACGGGAATACGTTCTTGACGATAATAATTGATTGGAAATTGACCTACAATACGATAGTCATCCAACACATCAATCAATTGCATTCGATTTGTCAGTTGTTCAGCATTTAAATGACTCCCGGGATTATTTCGAAGAATAGGAAGGACACTACTCAAATGGGCCTGAATGTACTCTTTATCATTAAAAAAAATCTGAGCTTCTCCCTTAGGAGCTTTATGTTCATACTTTTTCCAGTTCTCATTAAACTGACAAAGTTGTTGATAAAAAGTAGTAGATGTGGCTTCCTGGACAAACAGGAAGAGTAAAAGATAGGTGAAATAATTTTTCATAATTTTTATATTTGATGAGGAGCGAAGATAGGTTTGAATAAAGGTCTTTGAAAGTAGAACTTGGTGAGAAGGCGGTTTGACTTGGTAAACTGATGTTGCATCTAATTGGTAGTGTAGTTTTCTTAGGAGCTAAATAGCTTATCTCTTTTTTTAATTCATTAAAAAAATAACGAATCAATATCTAAAATCTAGATTAACGAATTAAAACATCTCTTTCAATTAAAAAAGTGTCTCCAATAAAGGTTTATATAATAATTAGTTGATATATTTAACCATAAACGAAAAACTTCAATTTATCTTTAAAATAAGCTAGTTTTCGCTTTTACCATAGTCCTTATAATTTTACATATGGCATTATTCAAGACCCTATTCCGAATAATTATTCTTCTGTTACTATCACAAGTTTACGGTATTAGTCAGACAGTATATGATACTTTAAAGTCTGTAAAAATGGTAGCCGTTACTGATGAACAATCCAGTAGTATAACTATCCAATGGCAAGATGACCCTGATGTCAATATTTACAGCTTATATAAAAAATCAAGACAAGATACTACATGGGGAACCCCGCTCATTGTAACTGGTGATCAAGATACTAGCTATCTAGATACAGATATAGAAGAAGGAAATCTGTATGAATATCAAATAATAAAAGAAACAGGGAATACACTTGGTTATGCTTATTTACTTTCAGGAATAAATTACTTACCTCCTCAAAGAAGAGGAAATATTTTACTCCTAGTAGATTCCACCGCAGCAGAGTTAGCTGAAGATAATCTAAACATCTACATGAACACTTTGGTCTCAGAAGGTTGGTTACCCTCTCTCATTCCAGTCTCAGTAGACGCATCAGTTCCAGAAGTAAAATCTCTTATTTTAGAAAACTATTCAACACTTGATTCCCTTACTGCTGTTATTTTAATGGGAAATATAGTAGTACCATATTCGGGCAATATCAATCCCGATGGACACATCAACCATAAAGGAGCATGGCCAGCAGATGTATATTATGGTGATATGGATGGAATATGGACTGATGAAACGGTCAATAATACTGCTGCTCAGTTTCCAAGAGTTCATAATATTCCGGGAGACGGAAAGTTTGATCAAGATTCTATCCCAGGTGAACTTGAATTAGCGATTGGTCGATTAGATTTTTCTGAACTTCCTAATTTTAATATTGATGAATATGAATTATTAAACAATTATTTGCAAAAAAATATAGCATTTAGAACAGGGCAATATCAAGCTGGAAGACGGGCATTATTTAGGAACATAAATCCTTGGTCTGAAGGTCTAGGACAAAATGCAATCCGAAACTTTGTTCCTTTGGTCTCCAATGATAGTATAGCGTACGATGAAATTTTTGATGCATTTGATCACCCATACCTTTGGTCGTATTTTGGATCTTCAGGATATATGTATGGTGCATTTGGCTTAGGAGATACCAGTACTTTTAGAGATAACAATTTCCAAGTTACTTTTACGGCCTTTTTTGGTTCTACTTATGGAGATTACAACTTTGAAGATAATTTCCTTCGAACAGTATTAGCCTCTGGAAAAGTATTAAGCACTGCTTGGGTAGGTGCTCCAAGTTGGCATTTCCATCCAATGGGAATGGGAATGGACTTAGGATTTTGCACCTTAATAACACAGAATAATCCAGAATTATATTATCCAGGAGTTCAAGAAAAATACGTTACGATTAATTTATTAGGCGACCCTACTTTAAAAGCATTTATTGTACGACCTCCTTCCAATTTAAATGTTGTCCAGAATGGAAATCACAATGAATTAAGCTGGGCCCATAGTGACGATAATATTCTAGGCTATCAAGTTTATAAGAAAAAAGATGGAATGAAATATTTTGAAGTTATGAATACTAATCCTATCTCTGATTCTGTATTTATTGATTCTTGTATAGTTGGTGAGAGCTTAATCCAATACTTAGTGAAAGCTGTAAAACAAGAAGTTTCTCCTAGTGGTTCTTATATCAACCATAGCACAGGGCCTATTGCTTCTATTCAAACTACTTCAAATATTTTACCTGAGGCAGACTTTGAGTTATCTTGGGATTCAAATATTTTAACAGGGGTAAATCTTTCTGAAAATTCAAATCAGAATTATTGGATTCTTCCAGACGGATCTGAATCAACAGAAGATAATTTCGAAATTCCATTTAACCAAGAAGGACAGGCAAGCGTAACTTTAATCACTTCAAATGATTGTTTCTCTGATACATTACAACAGTTTATTTTTATAACAGACACCAAGAATCTAATAGAAGATAATGAGATAATTTTGTACCCAAATCCAACAAAAAACATAATAACAATAGAAACTAGTGAGTACATAGATGAACTTCAAATCAAAAATATTTTAGGTACTCATATTTTGACTAAATCCAATTTAGTTCCAGGTATATACAAGATCAATTTAGAAGAGTATGGTTCAAGAATATTTCTATTAAATTTTCGTGTGGGAACTCAATTAATTCCAAAAATGATCTTTTTGCAAAAATAGGCATCCTATTTATTAAGTTAAACGAACTTAGAATTATGAATTCAAGAGGCGAATCTCATGAATGCTCATACCCTATAATATAACTTTGTTACTAATTTGAAATTAGTATCATCATGAAAATCTTTACCTAAAAATTCTTAATTGTCTCCCAAAACTCCAAGTCCTTCACTTCTCTAAACTAAAAGCTGTTTATTCTTGTTTAGATTGAGTCTAAAATGTACTTTTGCAAAAGTGGACAGGATTTTTTTTAGACATCAGCTAACCTGTTCATTTTCAATTTTTAAAACATAATAAACATTATCATATAACAATGGCGAAAGTCAAATTCACATTTGAAGATAAAAATCTACAACCGATCATAGTAGAGAATGCTGAGGAAGGTTACTCGATTTTAGAAATTGCAGAGGACAATGGTGCACACCTGAACCACAATTGCGGAGGGGTTTGTGCTTGTTCAACCTGCCATGTTTACATAGAAAAAGGAGAAGATTCATTGGAAGAGATCTCAGACAAAGAAGAAGATTTCATTGACCGAGCAATCAATCCTAAATTGGAAAGCCGACTAGGTTGCCAATGTGTTATCCTAAAAGAAGATGCGGATATCGAAGTGCATATTCCGGATCAATCACGGATTATTGGCCACGAGCATTAGCCAGGATAAGACCTGCGATGATAGAGATTCAGAGGAGCGAGTAAGCATAATTTTAATTAACAATTTTAAATTAAACAAACATGGGTTTTGAAGATATAGATGATTTTCCAATTAACTGGCCGGATCACGAAGATATAGCGATCAAACTTTATGATCGATTTGGGGATGATTATCCAGAAGGAAAAATCTACCGAGTACGTTTTACTCAATTATTAGATTGGATCTTAGAGATTCCTAATTTTGAAGGTAAAAGAGAAGGGTCTAATGAAAGTCACCTTGAGCAGATTCAAGCAAAATGGGTCTACGAATGGAGAGATAATCAATAATTACCAGCCGCGAGGTGTGAGGAATGAGAGGTGAACGCCTTTATTCCTCACACCTAACCAATCACTCCTCACTTCTGTATTATGAATTACCTAGAAAAATTTCGAGACATTCACACCTTCATCTTTGATGTAGATGGCGTGTTGACCAATAGCGAATTGATCGTTTTGGAAAATGGAAGGCTATTGAGGAAGATGAATGTTCGCGATGGGTATGCCTTAAAAAGAGCCATCAAAGCAGGATATCGGGTGTGCATCATTACTGGAGGAAAATCTAGCGGTGTAGTCGTCAGATTAGAAGCTTTAGGAATAGTCGATATTTATAAAGGTGTAGATGATAAATTAGATGCATTGGATGAGTACGTCGACATTTATGATATCGATCTGGCTGGTGTTTTATACATGGGGGATGATATCCCGGATTATGAAGTGATGCGAAGAGTTGGACTTCCTGCCTGCCCAGCTGATGCAGCAATAGAAATCGTTCAGATCAGCCAGTACCAATCTCCAATAAAAGGTGGAGCTGGTTGTGCTCGAGATGTGATAGAAAAGGTTTTAAAATTACATGGAAAGTGGCCTGATCATCGAGACATAGAAGAGGAAGCTGGTACTAAATCTGACGAGAATAAAATATAAACGTGGCATTTTTAAAACTCATCCGCTACCCTAACCTTGGGATTGTTATTCTCACTCAATTTCTTTTTTATTGGTTTATTCAACAAGTCTTTCAAGAAAATGGAATTTCCCCTATTCTTGATATTCCTCATTTTTCTTTATTGGTTTTTACAACACTCTGTATCGCTGCATCTGGATACATCATAAATGATATCTATGATTATGAAATTGATTTGATTAATAAACCTGATCGAATGATTTTGGGTAAGAAAATTTCGATAAGAAATGCTCAACGATTTTATTATACGACCATTACTTTGGGGGCTATCGTCGCCATTTACCTGGCCAATCATGTTCAAAATCTTAATCTTTTTATCATCTATCCCGTAGCCGTCTTCATCATGTGGCTATATTCTAAAAGTCTAAAAAAGAGACCATTAAGTGGAAATATGGTGGTTGCTTTGTTTTCAGCTTTTGTCGCCGGGATTGTTTGGTTTGCAGAACGAGCAGGCTTTTTAGCATTGAATTCGGATTATGGCATTCAGATGAGAAGCTTATTTTTATTCTATATGCTTTTTGCATTTTCATCTACGCTGTATCGAGAAGTGATTAAAGATATTGAAGATTATGAAGGTGATCGTGATCATGATTGTAAAACTTTGCCAATCGTTTTAGGAATTGAAAAAGCTAAAGGATTGACCTTAATTTTTGGTATGTTCCTTTTGGGAAACATCGCTTATTGGTTGATTGCTCAATGGTCAGCACTTAGCTTGACTTTGATTTTATTAACGGTCTTTTTACTTATTGCTCCTACCCTATTTTCGATCTGGAAATTCTATCAGTCTAAAACAAAATCTGATTATCATAAAAGTAGCCAGATTGCAAAATTGGTAATGGTAGCAGGTTTATTATATTTGTTGTTGTTTTTGATTTTTAAATAGCATCAACATGGCCTTATATTAATAGTTCGGTAATTTTTGATACAGATTCTCACGGATTTATACACGGATTATCACAAAGGATTAACTACCAAAGTTTTACAAATCTACATTACTAAAAGTTTACAAATAGAATACTTTTGTAAAGCACTAATAATCATTGAGTTAAAAAAGTTACCGCAGTATTGCTTTATAAAGGGCAAATTATTTTAGAAAACATTTAATAACCATCATCAGTAAAACATAAAACTTTGAAATTTCCAAAAATAATTCTAGCCTCCAAGTCCCCAAGAAGAAGCCAACTATTAGAACAAGCTGGTTTTGAGTTTGACATCAAAACGATGGAAGTCGAAGAAAACTATCCAGCTGATTTAAAGCCACAATTAGTTCCTGAATTCCTTGCCAAAAAGAAAGCAATGGCGTCTCGGCATTTTATTGAAAACGATGAAGTAATCCTTGCTGCGGATAGCATTGTCATTTTAGATGATGTCATTTTTGAAAAGCCAAAAGATCGGGATGATGCGATTAGAATTTTAAAATGCTTGAGTGGAAACAAGCATCAGGTCATCACTGGAGTTTGTCTGCTTTCTAAAAGCAAAGAGCTTTGTTTTTCCGGATTATCTGAGGTGTACTTTGATGAATTAACGGAAGCGGAAATCGAATTTTACATCGATGAATATAAACCTTTTGACAAGGCTGGCTCATACGGCGTTCAGGAATGGATTGGCCTTTGCAAAATCCGAAAGATAGAAGGAACTTATGCGAATATCATGGGCCTTCCGGTGGATTTAGTTTACAAAGAGATGTTGAAAATGAGGCCTTAGTTTTCATTTTTTAAAATTTTCAACATTGCTTTTTTACCACTTTCGTCAGAAATCTCTATTAGATATATTCCATTAGGTTGATTCATTTCTAAATGGATTATGCTTGAGTCTATTATTCTTTTAGTTTGAATTAATTGTCCTGACATAGAAATTAAATCTACTTTTAAATTTTTCTGAATTCCCTCAAATTCAATATATAAATCACCTTGATTTGGGTTAGGAAAAACTACAAAATCTTGTTCCAATAAATTTTCAACGATACCAACGGTTTCTACAAAAACACAGCTTGAAGTATCTATACACCCATTTTCTGTTACTTCAACCGCATAATTACCACTAGATAATGGAATAAAATCTTGGCTGGTCTCTCCTTCAATAACATTCATGGAATCATTACAATCTAACCATTGATAGACTGCTCCAATAGCCTCACTCGAAAGCGTATTTCCATTTAATAAAACAGCTGCATTAACGGTATTTATTGTTAAATCAATTGTTATTAAAGAATCACATTCCTGATTATTAGGGATAGTATCAAAGTAAGTTCCCGAACTAGTCCAAAGATATTGACCGCTTGGCGAGAGGTAATCATCACAAGATGAAATCGTTTGCATCGAATTAGAATTTACACAGAAATCATTTTGACAACTGGCCATATCAAGAAAGTCAAAGTTAGGAAATGTAATGGGCTCTCCTAGTTCAGCATTATTTCCATCAATTATTACTGGTCTAATACTATCTTCAATTGCAACATAGAGTACATCATTTAGAAAAAATGAACCATAGGCACCTGCGGAATTGAATGCTATATCATAAGTCGTGATGAGACCTGAACTATTATAAACACTCAGACTACTTACCTCTGTAAATTCTCCTACAAATACCCAAGCTTGGCCTTGTTCATCAACAGCAAGATCAGCTACTGCAAATGAATTTGTGACCAATGAATCAACAATAATTAATTCATTTCCCTCAAAATAATAAAGTATTCGATTAACATTTGAAACTACTCCCATACAATAATGATGACTTCCATGTCCAGCATTATTTGAAATCAAAGCTGTTGTAGGAATACTTTGCCAACCGTCAATTTCATCATAAAAAGAAACACCAGATTCCGGAAAATTCCCACTATAAAATAGAGGTGAATTCATATCTCCACAATAAGCTAAACTAATTCCTCCTCCAGTTAAGACTGTATCACCACCTTCTATCGTCGAATCATTAATAAAACTCCAATTTTGAATAATTCCGTTACCATCAATTGTAAAAAAATCTGTCTCACAATTAAACATTGAATCAACTAGTTCCGCGTCATTAGTAATTTTATTTTTTGTTTTGTCTTTAGAAATTTCCTTATGGGTACCAGACAAAGGATTGACTAATTCGTTGGCCAAATATACGTTTTGAGTAAAGGATAAAGAGAAACAAAAGAGAACGATAAAAGATATTATATAAATTTTCATAACAAATATTAATTTTAATTTTCTTAAAAAAAGAAAAGGCTCAGCTATAAAACCGCCTCCTTTTTCAATCGCTGCGCCAGTTTTTCCCCCAGATACTTGTCAATAAAATATCTCACCGCATAAAGCAAAGGAATGAGAAGTATCGCCATCAATAATTTATAAACATAATTATTACTTCCAACTTCAAAAAACAAACTCAAGTCCCATTTGGGAGGCCCTATAACGAAAGCGATATATAAAACAATAAAACTGTCGAACAATTGAGAAACAAGCGTCGATAAAGTTGCCCGTAACCAAATCTTTTGCTCCCCCAACCATTTCCTAATTCTATAAAAAACATAAGCATCAATCACTTGTCCAATCAAAAATGCGACTAAGGATCCAACAATAATCCAATTACTCTGTCCAAAGACATTCGTAAAAGCCACTTGCATATCTTCCACACCAGTTCCTTGATTTTGACTAATCCAAAAATCTGCAGGTGCCATTCTAATTGCCAGATACACCATAATAAAAGCATAGGAAATCAAGCCAGCAGCCAAGTAAGATAAAAGCTTAACGCCTCGCATTCCATAATATTCATTGATCAAATCCGTCATGATAAAAACGATTGGCCATAACAATGTTCCTGCAGAGAACATAAAAGGAGCTTCTTTTCCAAAAAGCGGATCCCAGCCCATAGTTCCTTCAAGCGAGAATACTTTTACTCCAATGAATTCCGCAACCAGAGCATTTGCAACAAAAAAGCCGCCTAAGATTACAAAAAGCCGCAATCCTTTATTTGAGATTAGTTTTTTCATAGAATTTCCTGGGTTTCGTTTTGTCAACAAGAGTAGGATGAAAGATAATCGAACTTAATAAGAATACAAAATCCGGTAAATTTCAAATTAGATTAGGGGAAAATAAACAAAGTCTTTAAAAAATAGTTTTATATTTGAGATAAGAGAGAATTAAATGTGATCCAGTTTTATTGGATCTTTTACAAACACCAAGTTTGATAGCTTTTATCCCCAAACTTACAAGACGAACACGAATTATTTTATGGCTAAAATTTCCATCAATATAAAGGAAGGTAAAGTTGCTAAAGAAGCTGACCTTATCATTGGTATCGACTTAGGTACTTCTAATAGTTTAGTGGCCGTAATCAAAGATGGAAAACCAATTTCTATTAAAGATAAAAACGGAAAAAATGCCTTAGTCCCTTCTATTATTCACTTTGCTACCGAACAAGATGTATTGGTTGGTAATGACGCAAAGACTAAACTAATTTCTGATCCTCAAAATACCATTTATTCTGTCAAAAGATTGATGGGTAAATCTTATCATGATATTGAGGATTTTGAAAAATACTTCGGTTATAAAATCATTGATGAAGATTCAGAAAGTCTGGTTAAGGTTAGAGTAAAGGATAAATTTTACTCGCCTATTGAATTGTCGGCGATGATCCTGAAAGCATTGAAACACCGGATCGAACAAAGCATGGATCAAGAGGTAAGCAAAGCAGTGATTACTGTTCCAGCGTATTTTAATGATGCACAAAGACAAGCAACCCGAGATGCCGGAAAATTGGCCGGACTTGATGTCTTGAGAATTGTCAATGAACCAACTGCTGCAAGTCTCGCTTATGGAATTGGTCAGGAACCAGGTATTTCCCAAAAGATCGCCGTTTATGATTTAGGTGGCGGAACTTTTGATATTTCTATTCTACAAATTCAGGATGGTGTCTTTGAAGTACTCTCAACAAATGGAGACACATTCCTTGGTGGAGATGATATTGATCGGGCCATTATGGATTATTGGATCAAGATCAATAACCTAGATCCAAATATTTTAAAAACAGATAAAAACCTTAGTCAAGAACTTAGGTTAGCTGCAGAGGAAGTAAAAAAACAAGTAGCTAACACTAATAATTCTTATAAAAAAATGATCAAATTTATCAACTGCCAAATTTCTCCTGAGCAGATGAATGATTTGATTAAACCTTTGGCTGAAAAAACAATTGAATGCTGTAAACAAGCCATGAAAGATGCAGGCTTGCAAACCTCTGACATTGATCATGTCGTAATGGTCGGTGGCTCTACTCGCTTACCAATCATTAAAGAAAAAGTAGGTCAATATTTTGGTCAGAAAGTACATGATGATCTAAATCCAGATGAGGTTGTTGCGCTTGGTGCAGCAGTTCAGGCTGATATTCTTGCGGGTAATCAAAAAGATATTTTACTCCTCGATATTACACCTTTGTCATTGGGCATTGAAACAGTCGGCGGATTGATGGATACCATTATTCCTCGAAATTCAAAAGTCCCGAGCAAAGCAGGTCGACAATATACAACTTCAGTTGATGGTCAAGCAAACCTTAAAGTTGCTGTTTTTCAAGGTGAACGTGATCTCATTCAGCACAATAGAAAACTAGGAGAATTTATCCTCAAAGGAATACCGCCAATGCCTGCAGGGATTCCAAAAATTGAAATTCATTTTATCCTCAATGCTGATGGAATTCTAAAAGTAAAAGCTAAAGAACTTCGTTCTAATGTAGAAACCGAAATTGAGATTCGTTCTCAATATGGACTCAGCGAAGAAGAAATGGCGATGATGTTACTTGATTCTATTGAACATGCACAGGCTGATATGAATGCCCGAGCTTTGTTGGAATCCAGAAATGAGGCGAATGCAATTGTCCATTCTTCTGCTAAATTCTTAGAGCAAAACGCAAGTATCCTCTCTGTAGAAGAAGTAAAAATGACGATTGCTCATGTTGAAAAACTTAAACAAGCAATTCAAGGTGACGATAAAGATTTGATCAATAAAGTGATGGATGAATTGAATGAATACACCTCTCCCCTTGCCCATCGTGCTTTAGATTATAATATTGCTGAAAGCTTGAAAGGAAAGAAATTGACTGGCGAGTAAGTGAATACACTCAGTAAATGACAAAATGAGCAATATCCTGAATATGGGTATTGCTCATTTGTTTTACCCTCATTTTGATGTTAATATTAATTTAAAACTGTTCATTTCTCACGAATCTGAACATAGTTCAAAAAAATACTCCTAAATTTGTTATTGGCCTAGAATTCCTTTACACTTTTCATGGGAGGCAAAACATCAATATTATGCGGAATCAAAGATTTAAATATTCTTTTCTTTTCCTAGTTATAATTTTCTTTATAAATGAAAGTGCGAATGCACAAATGAAAGAAGATATCAGAAAGGAGATTGAAAAAATAATCTACTACGATACGGATATTAAATCTAAAGACATCCCAGGTTTTTCTATAGGTTTGCTTTATAGCGACTCCGTATTTATTTATCATTTTGGATCTGCTGAAACAGAAACCAAAAAATCTCTTTCTGATTCTACTGCATTTGAATTGGGTGGTTTATCAAAAGTTTTTACAGCATCATTAATTGAAATTTTAGTTCAGGATTCTATTTTACAATATGACAAACCTTTCAACGATTACCTTGATTCCTCTTTTCAAAATAAACATTTAAAAGACCTGACCATTCTCGATTTGATCAGTCATCAATCTCGTTTACCAAAAATGCCATATGAATTTGGAGTAAAAGAAAAGGAAATAAATAATCCATATGCTCATTACACCAAAAATGATCTTTTAGAATTTTATAAAAAATACTTCGTCGACAAAAAGGATAAAAAAGAATATTTTTATTCCAACATCAATTTTGCATTATTAGAAATCGCTATTGAAAATGCAACAGGTTTACCTTTCGAAGAAGTCATCAACCAACGGCTTTTTCAACCGCTTCATCTTAACAATACTTATGTTCATAATGATTTAAAAAATGGTAAATCTCCAAGTCCTGGATATTCTATCAGTCGTAATTTAGTAACTCCATTGACTTTCCAATCTTTTGCTGGTTCGGAAGGAATCAAATCTTCGATCCTCGATCTTACTCGATTCGTACAAGCGAGTATTGGTAAACCTACCACTGAATTGACTAGTAGTTTAGAAAACATCCAGGAGCCTCTTGGACCTACCAATCTCAATAAATATGCAAAAGTTGCAAAAGGCTGGCATGTATTTAAACACAAAAAATATTATAATACTATATTGCACTCTGGTTCTACAAATGGGCATCGAGCCTATATTGGTTTTGTAAAAGAAACAGAAACAGCAGTAGTTATGCTTTCGAATTCTGAGCATGGAACGGATGGTTTGGGATTTTTGATTTTACGAATGTTGAATCATAATTGGAAAAAGAAAAAGTGATTCTTCAAACTCGTAAACTCGTTTGAAAGGATAGATTCTGATAAATCAGACTAGGGATAGATTGCATTTGGCAATAGTAAAGGTTTATAATAAGGGAAGTTTAAAACATGATCGAAAATAAAAAAAGGCGTCTGAAATTTATTGTCAATCCTTTTGCAGGAATTGGAAATAAGAAAAATTTTCAGGCTTCTCTCCAGAAACACCTAGATCATACTATTTTTGATTACGAGGTAGAATATACTCAGGCACCTGGGCACGGCAAAGACATTTCGGCACGGGCCGTTAAGGACAACTATGATGTTATTGTTGCGGTTGGTGGAGATGGTTCGGTCAATGAGATCGCAACTTCTTTGATTGGAACGGATAAGATATTAGGGATCATTCCAGCAGGTTCAGGAAATGGACTGGCGACACATCTTGGTTATAGTCGAAATATTGGGCGAGCGATTGCCGGTCTGAACAGAGCGGTTCCGATCAAAATTGATTCTTGTAAAATCAATGATAAAGTTTTCTTCAATGTTGCAGGAGTTGGCTTCGATGCCTGGGTAGCTTATAAGATAAAACGAAGTAAATTTCGCGGTTTCTTTGGCTATTTAAAAACGGCAATGCGAGAAACTTTTAGCTATAAAATGAGGAATTACACCATCACCATGGATGGCGAAACGATCCAGCGAAAATGTCTGTGTGTGGAAGTGGCCAATGCAACAATGTTCGGTTATAATATGAAAATAGCGCCCTTGGCGAAACTAGATGATGGACTATTTGATGTGGTGATTATTAAAAATGCCAGTAAATTAAGGTATCTTCTCTCTATATTTCGGTTTCCATTAGGCAACATCCATAAAAGTCGCCTCGTTGAATATTACAACGCGAAGGAAGTAATTATCACCTCTGAGGGTGAATATGCGGTCCACTTTGACGGTGAAGGGTTTTTAACCAGTCACAACTTGAATTTTTCTATAAATAATTTATCTTTACAAGTATTACAGCCTCAAAAAGAAATTAAATGAGTAAAAAGAATTCCAAGAAAAATCGTACCGGAGTCATGTATTCATCTAACCCAGACTTCAATTATAAGTACGAGGCGGAGGAAGAGGAGGCTGATATTCCCCCCGGAGATCAGACCCTCCGAATCTTCCTAGATCGCAAAAAGCGAAAAGGTAAAGAAGTGACTTTGATCACAGGTTTCCGAGGTACTCCAGATGAGTTAAAAGAACTTGGAAGTTTTCTAAAGTCTAAATGTGGTGTCGGCGGTTCGGCCAAAGATGGTGAGATTATTATTCAAGGTAATAAACGAGATAAGGTCTTGGAATTACTTTTGGATAAAGGGTATTCAAAATCGAAGAAAGCAGGTGGAAATTGATGAGTAAGAAATATCCAATAGGATTCAGTTTTCAAATATTGACAAGAATAAAATTTCAAAATTAGATTTTTCAGCTACAGCTAGATGTAAGAACAACTCTTCATTCAATATGGATTATTGGAAATTCAATATTCTTCAACCCTCTAGTTCTTAATCCCAAGCGCCATTCTATCCTTACCATTCAAATCTTGTTTCAATTCTACTTTTTCAAAACCTTCTTTTTCTAAAATCTGAACAACCTGTTCTGCATTGAATTCGTTTAATTCGAAAAACAGTTTCCCACCTTTATTGAGATGTGCTGATGCGAACTTTGCAATGGTACTGTAAAAAATCAGTGGTTGATCATCCGAAACGAAAAGTGCTTCTTGAGGTTCAAAAGTTTTTACATTTTCAGGCATGAGGCTTTTTTCCTGAACAGGAATATAAGGAGGATTACTAACGATCACATCATAGGATTCTAATTGATCCCAACCTTTAGTATTTAGAATATCATTTTCTTTAAAAAATACACTGACTTTATTTATGGTTGCATTTTTCTGAGCAACGACCAAAGCTTTTCCACTAATATCTGTTGCTTGAACGTCCAAGGATGGCAATTCCTTTTTTAAAGTAACCGCAATACAACCGCTACCTGTTCCAATATCTAATACACTTAAATTCTGATTATAAACGGAAAGTCTAGCATGTTCCAATATCCAATAAACTAATTCTTCAGTCTCTGGACGTGGTACCAAGACATTAGCATCTACCTTAAACTTTAAACCATAAAAATCAGCCTCACCTAAGATATATTGCAAAGGTTCGTGATTGCTCAATCGCCTTTGGATTTCTAAAAGACGAATACTTTGCTCTTTTGACAAGTCTCCTACTCTTTCGAAATTGGTAATTCCAAATTCATCTTCAAAAACGATTCGCGCCATGCTAAGAGATTCTCTTAGGCCATAGATTTGATTCGTGGATTCACAAAATTGCTGATAAGCTTGTTTGATAGTCAAGGTCCCTTCTATGTTTGTTTTCACTAATGTTTCAATCATTTTAATTACTTTAAGTAGTTCACGGAATTAAAAATTAAATTGCCTTGAATTACTTCTGGCTAAAAATACGACAATTAACGAGATTTTAATAACACTTCCTTTTTGAAATTTTATCTTTGAGCATCGTAAAGATAAATGGCCAAAGCGATTTTTCCTTTCATTAAAATACTATACATTTTTCTGATAAGACAATCGTTTTTAATGTTTTACTCAATGCTTCCTAACTGAATGAGTGAATACGAGGAATACTTTAAACCCTAAGCTTTTTTTTATATTTAGGAGGGCATTCATTTATAAATTCGCTCGTTTCAAATGTGTACATATGTATAAAAATGTAATCCTATTTTTCTTAAGTATTATTTCACTCTCTACCATTCAAGCTCAAGATAAAATCACCATTAGCGGATACCTTACGGATGCGACCAATGGCGAAGCGCTCCTTTTTGGAAATATTTTATTAAAAAATACGACTGTTGGTGCGAACTCCAATGAATACGGATTTTACTCCATTGATGTTCCAAAAGGGGAATCAGTAACCATCGTTTTTTCTTATATCGGTTTCGAATCCATTGAACAGGAACTCATTGAAGATGTATCCAAAACGGTCAATATCAAACTCAATCCGGAAGGAGAAACCCTTACCGAAGTAGAAGTTGTTGCTTCGAAAATAAGTTCCGAAAAAGAAGAAATTCGTTCTACACAAACCAGTACGATTCACATTCCGGTCAAGGATATTAAAACGATTCCTTCTCTTGGAGGAGAAGTGGATATCATCAAAGTGGTGCAACTGATGCCTGGCATTGCCAAAGGAGGTGAAGGTGGAACGGGTATGTTTGTTCGGGGTGGCGATGCAGATCAGAATTTGGTTTTATTAGATGAAGCAACCGTTTATAATATTGGTCATCTTTTTGGTTTCTTTTCCGTTTTCAATCCTGACGCATTAAAAGATATGACGATTATCAAAGGAGGATTTCCGGCACATTATGGAGGTCGTCTTTCTTCGGTTTTAGATGTGAGAATGAATGAAGGGAATAATCAAAAATTAAAAGTCGAAGGTGGAATTGGATTACTTTCATCCAGAATTACCATTCAGGCGCCAATCATAAAAGACAAAGCTTCCTTTCTAATATCTGGAAGACGAACCTATATCGATCAAGTGTTTAAAGCTGCGGGTGTGAAACTCCCCTATTATTTTTACGATCTGAATGCAAAGCTTAATTATAAAATATCGGATAAAGATCGAATCTTTTTAAGTAGTTACTTTGGAGATGATGTTTTAAAATTTAATGATAGCGATTTAGAAGAAAATGAAGATGATCTTGATTTAAATTTCGGTTTCCAATTAGGAAATTTCACCCAAACGCTTCGTTGGAATCATATTTATAATCCAAAACTATTTTCCAATTTATCGATTATACATACTGCTTTCAATTATAACATCCGAGGAAAAATAGACAACAATTCTATTCTTGTAAAATCTGAAATCCGAGACATCGGAGCCAAAATGGATTTTGCAAATTACAAAACGGATAAGATCAAACTACGGTATGGTTCTCAGATTATTTTGCATCGGTTTCGACCAAATATATTAAGTGCAAAAGGCGATGTCGCAGAGTTTATCGATAGCAAAGAAGGTGAATTGAGAAACACCTTGGAGATGGCTTTTTATGGAAATTACGAATTCCAGCCCACAGAAAAACTAAAGCTCAGTACTGGACTTCGATTGAGTGCAACAGCCGTAAAAGAGAAATTGTTTTTTAATCCGGAACCTCGATTTTCTGCAAACTATGCATTGAATGATGTTCAGAGTTTTAAATTCTCTTATAGCCAAATGAATCAGTATATGCATCGCGTGAGTAGCTCGACGGTTGCACTACCAACTGATCTCTGGTACCCAGTTTCTAAAAATGTAAAGCCACAATCTTCTCATCAATTTGCAGCAGCTTATCATCACTTTTTCGAAAAAAATAAAATATCTATGACGGTAGAGGCTTACTTCAAAGCCATGAAAAACCTCATTGAATATAAGGAAGGTAGCAATCTGATATTGAATGATAATTTCGAAGATCTGCTCCTTCAAGGAAAAGGAAAATCGTGGGGAACCGAATTATTATTGCGAAAGCAAAATGGAAAAGTCAGTGGCTGGATTGCCTATACCCTAGCTTGGAGTCGAAGACATTTTGATGAATTAAATAATGGTGAAAAATTCTGGGCAAAATACGATCGTCGACATATTTTTAGCTTTGTTGGAAATTGGAAGATGAGCAAACGGCTTACTTTTTCTGCGGTTTGGGAGTATTCCTCTGGAGCAAGATTTACACCGATCAGAGCACAATATCTTTTTCCAAATGCAGGATTAACAAACATCGAATTGGTCCCTGTTTATTCAAAAAGAAATGAATTCCGATTGTCATCTTCTCATCGATTAGACATCAATTTTGTCATTAGTAATAAACCTCACAAACGGTTTCGATCAGAGTGGCATCTTGGAGCATACAACTTTTATAATCGGGCAACACCTTTTACCATTCGCGTAAAATTGGATGAACAAACCGGCCAATTAAAATATGAGCAACCTGGTTTATTCGGATTTATTCCTTCAATTGCTTATAATTTCAAATTCTAAAATCCTAATCATGAAGTATATAAAATATCTAGTTTTCATAAGTATTGTTGTTCTATTTTCAGCTTGTCGACCAGAGCCATTGGAAATTGACATTCCTCGACTCGACCCACAAGTTGTCGTTTTTTCTCAAGTTATTCCAAGTGCTTTAATGACTGTGGCGCTGACGCAAACGATTGATGCACTTGACTTCAATGAAGAGGAAGGCGATTCGCTAAGTCAGGATATTTTGGACGCTTTACTCGTTTCGAATGCGACAGTAACTATTGGATATCGAGATCAGGTAGATACTTTGTTTCCAGTAACCAATGGCTTATACGCTAGTGTTGGAACACCTTCTTTTTTGAATGAAACTTACACTCTAAATATCTTAACGGAAGATGGACGAGCATTGAGTGCTGAGAATACGATGTTGCCAATTGTAGCTTTTAATGAAGCGACTCCGGTTATTGAAAGAAGTAGTGAGGATACTTTAGTGAAATTTGATTTCCGAATCGTAGATGCTCCCGGAGACAATTGGTACATGATTAATTTTTATTCGAATGGCGAAGAAGAGGAAGAAGGAATCGACCTGAATTCTTTTTTCCAATCAGGTTCTAATGTATTGAAAAAAACGGAGTTGTTGAGCGATATTGCTTTTGAAGGAAATGTTTTTGAAGGAACGATTGACTTGCCGAATGTGAGCCCTATGGATTCGATTGTGGTGACCCTTTCGAATATCAATGAGGATTATTACAACTATTTGGAGATCCGTCAAAGTTCGACGAATTTATTTACGGAGATTACAAAAGAGCCGGTTTCGCTTCCAACGAATATTGAAGGTGGCTTAGGATTTTTTAATACTCATTTTCCGGATGCAGTGTATTTTGATTTGAATGAGTTTTAAAAAATTGGGTTTTAGGTTTACTA
>CAKZTD010000075.1 GCA_937921595.1 uncultured Saprospiraceae bacterium | reverse complement strand
TCATTAATAAAGTCTTCTCTATTTTGGACAAAATCAAATCGGTGTGCTGCCATATGCCCTGAAGTTAAGCCGCCTCGAATTACGGTATCCAGAGGGTTTTTTAAATTGATTCTACGCCCTTGAATCAAACTTACATTTCCTTCTTTTTGTTTTTTATAACTATGCTTATAGATACTTAAAACACCTTCTGCCAAGTAACTAAATCGCAGGCTATCATCAGTCTTAGCTTCTCGATAAAAACCGAGATTAGTCGTTGGATAGGTCGTATTATTTTTAGGAATATTTTTTACAGCTTTTCGAATAATATTTTCGATTGCAGCTTCATCAGCAACGATAATTTCACCAAGCTCCAGCGTTGCTTTTTCCAAATATAAATCGAAAGGGCTTTTGACATTTTCTAATTTTATCTTGTAGGTTTTATACCCCATAAATGAAACGGTCATCGTTTCTTTAAGGTATCTTTTTGGAACCTTTAATTCAAAAAAACCATTATTACCTGAGGTTGTTCCAAGGCCTTGTTTCGGTAATCCGATATGTGCAAATGGAACTGGTTCTTTGGTATCCTTATCGAGGATTAGACCATAAACTCTAACTTGGTCGGAAGGATTAGCAACGGTTGGATACTGAGCTTGAATGTTGGTGCTTAGAAATAAGCAAAAGATTACGGCAAGTAAATTATAAAATTTTGGGCCTGCTGTTGTGAGATGATTTTTCATTAGCTTTTTGTTATTTTAAAAAAGATCAAATAACTACACCGCGTAAGTATTAATCTGAGCACTAGAGTGCTCAATCTCATAACGATGTATTCCAATACAAATTATAAAAAGTGTAAACTTAAGAATTGTTTCGAAAGTTTTGTTTTATGGTTGACGATTTAAAGGACATAAATGTTACAGATGGGTTGCATGTAGGTTTCGATAAATCGAAATAGGGATAAAATCGAAAAGGGATAGATCGACTGCGTCAATAGTAAATCGGAATAGAGATGAATTTGCTGCGCAAATATGAGAAGTTAGGGTATTACTTCTTGGTTTATTTTTAAGCTAACTCTTTTTAAATTTCTTCCAATTTTTTTGGGAATACTGGAGACGGTCTTCGAGGATTTTCCAAACTTCGGGATTATGTCCGAGACCAAAATGGCATCCTTCGATTTCAATATTTTGTCGGAGTTCGTCTTCTGTGATTTCCATGCAAGCTTGCCAAGGAACAATACCATCGTTTTTAGAATAGATGGCAGTAGTCGGGACAGGAGCTGGAGCAGGGATATCTAGCATCCATCTTTTTTTGTTTTCTTCAGAAATTTCTTTTCCTCGATTAATAATATCGAAGAGCCATTTTGCATTATTGGGTTCATTGATTCCTGCGAATGGAGAGCCCATCGTTATAACTTGACGAACGGATTCTGGTTTTGCTTTAGCGAGTTGTCGGGCATAGACACCACCAAGACTCCAACCGAGGAGACTGACTTTGGTTTGGTGTTGATCATGAAGCTCTTCTATTTTTTGTATGACCGTGTTTAGTTTATCGAGATTGCCAAGATTTCGCTCTTGATCCCAACCATATGGTGTGTATCCAAGTCTTTCAATAAATCGTCTAACTCTACCAGTCGATAAATCACTTCCTAAAAATCCAGGGATAACTAAAACAGGGTGGCCATCGCCTTTGGTCACTGGCTGATAGGATCGCCGGAAGTAATAGGATCGTCGGAGTTCTCCCCATACGCGGATGTGTTCGCCGACATATTTTAAAAATGATGGGCGTTGGATTGGGCTTGAGATTTGAGATGATTTTACCACGGTATATTGAATTTATTATTTTATTTTTCTTAGAGATACGTTTACAAACTTGCTTTATATTAATTCCAAAGTTACAAATCTCCTCATCATTTTTTTTTGATACACTGCATCAAACTAGGCTAAGGCTTTTAAACTTAAAAGAGTACCAAGACTTGAGTTTAGTAAATGACCTGAAATTAAAAAAGTCCGAAGCTTGTGGAATTCCCAAACTTCGAACTACTATTTTAAACCCTTAAAAAACCTATTGAGATCATTGATTAATCTTGTAGATCATCAATAGTAATATTTTTCTTGATTGCGCGTTTTGTCGTTTTCTTTGCTCCTTTCTTTCTCGTCTTCTTAACGCGTGTATTCGTCATAGTTTTTAGTTCAGTTTCAGGAGTTTCTCGAATACTTTGGGCTGCTTCTTTGATGGCTTTGCCTGAAGTTTTGAGAATTTCTTTTTGGTTGTTGATCGTCAATTCGAAAGTTGACTTAACGACTTCTTTACCTATACTGAAAGCTTTGAATCCAGCATCTTTGTAAAGCGTTGCAATTTGCTTTGCTGTATTGAAAGATGACTTGATTACGATTCCGCCTGCCTTGGTTAAGATAGCATTTGCCTCTTTAGTGGTTTGGAATACTTTGCTTATGTTACTTTGACTCATGATAAACAGTTGATAAGGAATGAGAAGAGAGAGGCAAGGAGTCTACAAAATACTCCTCACCTTTCCTTAGATTTTTTAGTTATTAGAAACTAATTTTTTGAATCTTTTTGCAGTGTATGCAAATTGTCCTTTTACCGTTTCTAAAGTATCAAAAACAATATCTTGTTGTTTAGCAGCTAACTTAAGTCCACCTTTTACAGCTTTAGTAGCAACACCTTGCCATTTCTCTCCATTCACTATTGCACCATCTACTAATTCTTCTGCTGTTTTCAATGTGTAAGCATTGATGTTTTTAGTAGTCTTAGAAATGTTTTTCATAGAAACAGTTTCTGCTACTGTATCATAAGTTTTATTGTAAACTTTTTTTACAGTTGACACTGCTACTTCTTTTAACTGACCACCGTTTTCTTTGATGTCTTCTACTACTTCTTCTGTTACTTCCATCATCTCTTTATTCACTTTCTTTGCAGAAGTTTTGATTGCTTTTACGCTATCAGAGAAATCGAATTTATTAGTTGCTTTTTTTACTGCTTTTTTTGCTATTTTCTTAGTTGCCATTTTATTTAGATTTTAATAATTCCTAGACTACGCTCGGAACAAGTTTTTTAAAATTATGCCTTAAGTCATTTTGAATTCCAAAGGGATTACTTCATTAATTTCTTAGCCTGCGCTTTCCAAGTTTTTGGATCGTGCATTTTATAACGAGGACCTGCTGCATCAAGGATAGCTTGTAGATCTTTTAGATTCGTTTTTGTTAATTGTGCGAAGTTGTTGATCCCTGCTTTATTTAATAAGCCTGCGATTTTTGGGCCTACACCTTCGATTGCTGTAAGTTTATCTTTTGTTGCTTTTGTAGCTGTTACTTTCTTTTCTACTTTTTTTACCGTTGTAGCTACTTTTTTGCTAACTACTTTTTTTGCTGCTTTCGCTGGCTTCGAAGTAATTTTCGCAACCTTCGTTACTTTGGCAACCTTAACTGCTTTTTTAGTTTTGATAGCTTTTCCAATTGTTGGAAATTTGAAACCTAGTAATTTTTGAACTCGTTGGCTTCCTGAGATATATTGATCTTTTAGTTCTTCTAAAGTATCAAAAGCTAAATCTTGCTGCTTTCCGAAGATTACAGTGCCTTGAGTCAAGGCTTTAGCCATGATCTTTTGCCATTTCGCTCCTGAAGCTAAAGATCCTTCAACTAGGTCTTCAGATACTAAAAGTGCTTGGTTATGAATATTCTTAGCAGTATTTTTTAAATTATCTGCTCCTTTTTCGATTACTGATTTTTTTGCTGTCTTAACTGCCATTTTTTCTTTTTTGGATGATTAAATTTTGAATGACAATACAAAGATACGTGGGGTAGTTACAAATGAGTTACAGATGAGTTACGAGGAGTCAGAAGTGATCGGCCTGCAGCTTGCTCATCCGACCTGCGGTCATTGAAAGAAGCAAAGAGAGGGGATTTACTCGCTACTTGATAGGTTTAGTGCTTTTTCTAAAACGTGGTGGAGTGATTTCGGAGAAAAATTGTATTTTGGTTTCAAACAAAATGAAATCATGCAAATAGCCATTATTCTGATTGGGATACTCATCCTGATATTACTGATTGCCTTATTCAGGTTGAATACTTTTCTTTCTTTTATAATTGTGTCGCTAGGAATGGGATTGGCTTTAGGGCTTCCTGTGGAGACAGTCACTGAAGCTGTGAAAAACGGGATTGGAAAAACATTAGGCTTTCTTGTTATTATATTAGGTTGTGGAGCGATGTTGGGTAAACTGGTAGCAGATAGTGGTGCTGCTCAACGTATTTCAGATACTTTGATCAACGTATTTCCAAATAGATATGTCCAATGGGCAGTGGTATTGACTGGGTTTATAGTGGGTATTCCTATGTTTTATTCCGTAGGTTTTGTGATTTTGTTGCCATTGGTTTTTGCAGTTGGAGCCAGAACAAAATTACCTTTACTTTATATTGGTTTGCCAATGTTGGCGGCTTTGAGTGTGACTCATGGATACCTTCCTCCCCACCCTGCCCCGACAGCCTTAGTAAAAGATTTTGGTGCTGACATTGGGACGACCTTATTGTATGGTTTGATCGTGGCTATTCCTGCGATTATTTTAGGAGGGCCTGTTTTTGCTCAAACATTGAAAAAATATAATCCAAAACCTTTGAAATCTTTGTTTAGTGGAAAAGTATTTACCGACGAAGAAATGCCAAGTATTGGAGTTAGTATTTTTACAGCACTCTTGCCAGTTATTCTTTTAGCTGGAGCGACCATTTTAAAAATTACGATGGATCCCGAAAGTGCTTTGATGCCAGTTATTAAATTTATTGGTGATCCAATCATTGCGATGGTGATTGCAATTTTGGTTGCTATATATACCTTAGGGGTTGGTCGCGGCAAACCAATGAAGGAAGTTTCGAAATCCTTGATGGAAGCGGTTAAAGATATCTCAATGATTTTATTGATCATTGCAGGTGCAGGTGCTCTGAAGGAAATTTTAGTGGTAAGCGAAGTTAGTTTATACATTGGACAATTGTTGCAAGGAATGGATGTTTCTCCATTAATTTTGGCTTGGGGAATTGCAGCGATTATTCGATTTTGTGTTGGGTCGGCTACAGTGGCTGGGTTGACGAGTGCCGGAATTGTATTTCCATTAATTGCTTTGACGGGCGCTGATCCAAATTTGATGGTATTGGCAACGGGCGCAGGTAGCTTGATGTTTTCGCATATTAATGATACTGGCTTTTGGTTGTTTAAGGAGTATTTTAATATGTCGGTGAAAGATACTTTAAAAACATGGAGTGTGATGGAGATTATTGTTTCGGTGAGTGGATTGCTTGGGGTTTTGGTTTTGAATCAATTTATTTGAACTTCTTTTTGGACACGGATTTTCACGGATTAGTACACGGATTGGCACGGAGGGGATATGGGATTTTATAATGATTTTTAGATAATAAAATTTAAAGTAATGAGTGCAGATAAAAATTTTGAAAAGCTGGGGCTTACTTTGCCTCCCCCTCCTAAACCTTTGGGAGTTTATAAACCTTTTTTACAAATTGGAAATACGGTTTATGTTTCTGGTCATGGTACGGTGCAAGAAGATGGGAGTTTGATCATTGGTCGGATTGGCAAGGACATGGATATTGAGACTGGTAAGTTGGCAGCTCGTCAAGTTGGTCTTGCGATTCTTGCGACGCTGAAAGATAACCTTGGTTCACTGGATCGAATTGATCGTGTGGTTAAGGTTTTGGGCATGGTGAATGCGGTTTCGGATTTTGAAAGGCATCCTTATGTGATTAATGGTTGTAGTGAATTGTTTGCTGAAGTTTGGGGTCAAGAGAAAGGTGTGGGAGTAAGGAGTGCTGTGGGAATGGGGACTTTGCCTGATAATATTCCGGTAGAAGTTGAGGCGATGTTTTTGTTGAAATAGTTTTTTTGGGGACACGGATTTTCACGGAGTGAATGAGACACAGAGGACACAAAGAAGACACAGAGTATTTTACTCAGGAAGTTTAGGTTTTTGATTTTTGACTGCTTGACTACTTTTTTTTTGGACATGGGTTTTCGCGGAAGTTATTTAAAAGAATATTATGGATAAATGGTATGATATAGATTTTAGTAATATGGATACACCTGCTTTAATCGTGGATCGGGATATGGTGCAATTTAATATTGACTTGGCTTTGAAATATGCGGGTAGTGCTGAACATTTGCGACCTCATGTGAAGACGCATAAGATTTTGGAGGTTGCGAAAATGCAAATAGCCTCGGGGATTTCTAAGTTTAAGTGTGCAACGATTGCGGAGGCAGAGATGCTTGGGATAGCTGGAGCGAAAGATGTCTTGATTGCTTACCCAGTGCAGGGCCCAAAGGTAGATCGGGTTTTAAATCTTATTGAAAAATATCCGGAGACAACGTATCGATTTTTATTGGACAACCTTAATTCTGCAAAAAAAATTGAAGAAAAATGTGAACAAAAAGGAGCTTCAGTCGAGGTGTACATTGATGTTAATAATGGTCAAAACAGAACAGGAATAAAATTGGACTTGGTGAGATATTTAGTAAAAGCTACAGAGCCTTTTTCTAATATAAAAATCGTTGGCCTTCATTGTTATGATGGACATATTCGTATGGCAAATTTGGAAGAACGAACGGAGAGTTGTCGTAATGCTTTTGAAGCGGTGATCCAATTGCGAGATGATTTGAAAACTATTTTAAAAAGAGACATAAATATTGTTGCTGGTGGTAGTCCTTCTTTTAGTGTGCATGCAAAACATCATGATGTAGAATGTAGTCCTGGGACTTTTATTTTTTGGGACCAACGATATGCCAATGATTATCAGGAACAGGAATTTAAAAAAGCAGCGGTCGTTGCAACGAGAGTAATATCGAAACTCGACCCTCATACTTATTGCCTTGATCTTGGACATAAAAGTATTGCTAGTGAATTTCCTTTTCCAAGAATTGAATTTATTGATGCTCCAGAATTGACTCAAGTTGGCCATAGCGAAGAACATTTAATTTTAAAAAGTAAAGAGGCTGATGTTTTAGAAGCTGGACAATTATTACTGGCTTATCCTTATCATGTTTGTCCTACTGTTGCCCTTTATGATCAGGTGCAAGTTGTTAGCAAGGGCCAATTTATTACTTCTTGGGATGTTATCGCCCGCAATCGAAAAATAACCATATGAAATCTCTTCCTTTTATTATAGATGGCCATCTTGATTTGAGCATGAATGCCATGGAGTGGAATCGTGATCTACGACAACCTATCAAAACTATTAGAACTTTTGAAAAAGGACTCAAAGATAAACCTGACCGTGGCAACTCTACGGTATGTTTTCCTGAGATGCGAGCTGGAAATATAGGGCTCTGTTTTGCGACACTGATTGCCCGATATGCAAAACCGAAACATCCTTTGGGTGGATGGAATTCTCCGGAGCAGGCTTGGGGAATGGTGCAGGCTCAGCTGGCGTGGTATGAGGAGATGGAACGGCAGGGCGAGTTGAAAATGATTAAAAATAAATCGGATTTAAAAACTCATTTGGATCGCTGGAAAAACGAAGATAATTATAAAAGTATTGGTTTTGTGATGACGCTAGAAGGAGCGGATTCTATTGTAACTTTTGATCATTTATATATTCTTCATGAAAGAGGGTTGCGAGCGATTGGACCTGCTCATTATGGCCCGGGGACTTATGCTTATGGTACAGACAGCGATGGAAGTATAGGCGATAAAGGAGAAGAATTATTAGGCATCATGGAGGATTTAGGAATGGTCTTAGATGCTACGCATCTTTGTGACACTAGCTTTTGGGAAGCGATGGATTGCTTTCAAGGAACCGTCTGGGCGAGTCATAGTAATTGCCGTTCTTTGGTGGATCATAATCGTCAGTTTTCGGATGAACAATTGAAGGCTTTGATTGAAAGAGACGCGGTGATTGGAATGCCTTTGGATGCTTGGATGATGGTACCAAATTGGAAGAGAGGGATTTCGAATCCAAAGAATACTAAGGTGACTTTAGATTTGATGATTAATAATATGGATCATATTTGTCAATTGGCGGGGAATGCTAAACATGTGGCGATTGGGACAGATCTTGATGGTGGTTTTGGAAAGGAACAGGGGCCTTCGGATGTGGATACGATTGCGAATTTGCAGAAGCTAGTGGAGATGTTGCGGAAGCGTCATTATAAGGAGAGTGATATTGAACGGATTTTTAGTGGAAATTGGTTGAGGATGTTGGCGGAGGTATTGTGATTTTTTTTTGGACATAGAAGGCTTAGAAGAAACACAGAGGACGTGGAGTTAGACGTAAAAGGGACACGGATTTTTGCGGATTGATACACGGATTAGCACGGAATGGGACACAGAGTTTCACAGAGGAAATCGAGGAGGTGTGAGGGGGAAAAGTAAAAAAAGGTTCCTAGACTTTGGAAGTTTAGGAACCTTTTTATTTGTTTATGCGAATACTAGATTTTTTAGATATTCTGAGCCAACTCTGGCACTTTCTAGCGGTGTTGTATTATCGTAGCGTTCTTGTTCCATGATGAAATATTGCATCCCATTCTCTTTGGCAACTTTTAAAATTTTCGGATAATCGATAATTCCTGTACCAAGGTCGCAAGATGCAGAACGTTCTGTTGCTTCGACACCTTTCATTCTATCTTTTACATGACAAAGACGGAAACGATTTGGATACTTTTTAAGGTATTCAATTGGATCAGCCCCTCCAGTCACTACCCAGTAAATATCCATTTCGTGGTCTACTAGCTCTGGGTCTGTGTTTTCCATTAAGAAATCATGCGGGATCATTCCTGAAAAAGGAACGAATGAATACGCATGGTTGTGGTATGCGAATTTGATTCCATTCTTTTTACAGATTGCTCCACATTCATTGAAACGATCGGTTACTTTTTTCCAAGCATCCATACTCGTTTGTGCACCGATATATGGGCAGATTAAATACTTCATTCCGATCTCCGCCGCTTGTGCTGCTTTCTTTTCAAAATCTACTTTGATATCACAGTGGCTCGAAACCATGTTCATTCCCAAATCA
This sequence comes from uncultured Saprospiraceae bacterium, assembly GCA_937921595.1. Lineage (GTDB taxonomy): Bacteria > Bacteroidota > Bacteroidia > Chitinophagales > Saprospiraceae > JAHDHW01. Next base: position 17,316 of record CAKZTD010000075.1, on the reverse strand, counting down.
TCTAAATACTTTTTAAAATCTTTATTTCCCATATCCCAAAACATCCCTTGCTTACCATCATACCCTTCAATTTGTTTGAATCCATAAGAAGACAATTGCTTAAGAACACCTTTAGGATCTTTAGGCATATCGTCTCTCAAAGTATAGAGTTGGATTCCATATTGATCGAGAGAAGGCTTTGGTGCTTCTGGTGTTTTTGGCATAGCTGGTGTTTTTACCTCTGATGTGGTATCTCCACTACTGCAAGCAATTTGTGGAAAGAGAAATGCTCCGGCCGTTAACGTGCCGGCGACTTGTAGAAATTTTCTGCGATCGTTTTTCATGTTTTACTAGTTTATTATTTGCAACTAAGATAGTTTTTTTTGTTCATTTTAAATATGAAGTTGTATAAAAATAAATTGATAATTATTTTTAATCAAACTCAATATTAGTACCTACAACTTTTAGGGTCGTCTTTTACAAAATAGGACTTATAGTTTTTAGCTTTAGTATCCATACATCCACATAGATTTAAAAGTTCTATGTTTTTAAAATCTATTGGGTGACTTTCAGCTTGAAGAGAGATGTAACCTTCGCTCAGGATGGTGCCATCTTTAGAAATCCATTTGTCTTTATCATTGATGATTTTGAATTGATCCCAGTCTTTTCCTTCATGATCTTTACTGATAAAACCACCTCCAACCTGAGGTTTTTCAAAATGCAAAACGGTATCGCCTTCGATAAGAAAAGTCATATACTCACCTCCCATCACGATGGCTTCTGAATGTACCCATTGGTCACCATGAAAAGTTTTCGATATGGAGTTGATGCAGTGATTGTAATTGACCGTATCGTCCATTACTACAGCTGTCCCTGGCGTACAAACATTGCCTGTCGTTCGTTCGCCTTCATTGAGTCCTCCTAATAATTGCAACTCCACGGACACGGGAAAACCTTGCCCATATTCATTGCTTTCTGCAGATTGAGAATGCAACATGATTCCGCTATTTCGGACATTCCATGTAGCACCTCCTTTAAGTTGTTCTCCGGTAAACCGATAGTCGAATTTGAGTTTATAATAACTATATGGTTGTTCATAATACATATGTCCAAAGGCATCGTTGAATGCTTCATATTTGTCATACTTGATGCGAATCATACTGTCTTCGACAACAAATGTTTCGAGATAGTTTTCATGAAGTGGGTGATCTGCAATTTTGATGTCCCAACCGCTGAGATCTTTTCCATTAAAGAGCGAAATCCATTGTTCAGTTTGAAAATCAGTTGATATTTTTTCTGGAGATTGACATGCAGAAACAAGGAAAAGAAAACAAAGGATTGATAAGAGGGATGAGTGTGTTTTCATTTTGTTTTATTAAAATGATAAAATAGACTTTATTGGACTCCTTGAATTTTCTTAAGCAGGCTTTTCGTTTCCGGAAGTGGTTGAATTCCGAATTCCTGATCTAGTATTTTTTCACATTGCTTATAAGTCTTAATCGCCATTGGTCGATTTCCTTTTTCAAAATAAGCTTCCATTTGAATGCGGTAAGCGTCTTCCCAAGTGGCGTCTATTTGCAATGCTTTCTGAGTGAGTCGAACTGCTTCGAGTGGATTTTCTTTGGTGAGTAATTCACTGAGACTAATTAATGCATTTAGAGCTGCGAGTTGGATACGTTCTCTTTCTTCAGAGGACCAATCTTCGTAGAGTCGATTGGGTAAAAAACTTCCTTGATATAACTCGATGGCTTCGTAATAAGCTTGTCTAGCTAGCGTTGGATGGTCTACGAGATTTTGATTCCCGATGGCAACAAAATCGTCGAGTGCTTCTACATCCATCCAAATGTCATCGGTTTTTAATTGGTAGGTTACTCCTTGACGGATGATGTATTTTGCTTCTGTTCTGCTTTTGCGAGTGGGTTCTAAAATCTTGTTTACACCATGGAGCGCTACTTTGAAATTTTGTTGTCCGGCTTTGCTGTCCACTTCGTCCCAGATACGATCGATGATTTGTTCTTTGTGAAGGCCATGACGATTTCTATTCGCTATTAAAAACTGAAGGAGTTGAGCAATGGCATCTCTACCCCACTCTTTTGATGAGACGGATTCTTCGTTTCGCCATATTTGAAAACTTCCTAAGGTCTGAATGCGAATGGATGCATTAGACTTTTTATTTAGGATGGATTCTATTTTGTTTTTTATGGCGGTCATTTTTTATTTTCGGGTAACAAGTTATAAACTTGTCGTTATTTCTTCCTTTCAAGTTAGAGTCTCCTATCGTCAACTACTAAACTTAAAAGAGTAAACTTATTATTTTTTCTTGGAGAGTTTTTCTACTTTTTTATTGAGTTTTGAAATGTCTCCGGAGAGCTTTTCTAGTTTTTCTAGGATAAGTTTAGAATCTGACTTGGAAGAGTTTAACCAAGAATCAATATCTAATTTTTGACCAATTTCATCCTTTACATGGCTAAGTTGATCCTGGATTTGGTCCTGGATTTGAGCCACTTGTTTTTTAGGATCTTTGATGGTATCCATCACCATTTTTGGAGCTTCCGCAGCCATACGTTTCCAAAGGTCGAAACTTTTCGACAATATGCCTTTTTGCTCTTCTGGCGTTTTATCTTCCATGGCCTGGATCGTGAGGTCTTGCAAGTGGCTTTGGATAAAAGTTACCACATCATCAAATTCTGAAAATCGCTTTTCATCGCCTCCTTGTACGTGACGAATATTCCCTCTCCATTGTATTTGTGGTTCACCGCTTTCGTTTTCAAAAATCTTCTGCGTAAATCGAAGCATGAAGGAAGCTGTTTCTTCTTTTTTATTTGCCATGAGTGATTCTGATTTCTAAATTGATTCTAAAAACATTAAAGTTAAGATATTTTACTTAAAAATAGTTTCGCTTGTGATTCCTCTTTTTCCTTATGACCGCTTCACTTGCATAACCATCACCTGACCATCAATTAAAACAATCCTTTTGATAATAAAATATTTTCCCCAATTCTAACGACACTTTAAGCAGGTTCTTAGTATCTTTCACGTCAATTAAAATCTTCAAACGTGCTAGATAAAATACTACAACAATTCAATAAGGCGCCGAATGTAAAAGCCATCTCCGGGATGGATGCGACTTTTTTATATATTGAAACGCCAACAAGTCCGATGCATATAGGTAGTGTGGCGGTGATTGAAGGATCATTGGAATTTGAAAAATTTAAAGCAACGATTCATTCGCGTTTGCATATGATTCCGAAATTGCGACAGCGATTGCTTTATGTTCCTTTTAGTATCGACTATCCGTATTGGGTAGACGATCCTCATTTCGACATTGACATGCACATCAATCATATCCGGCTACCGGAACCTGGAAATTGGAAAGCGCTTCGAAAAGTAGCGTCTGACATTTTCAGTACAGGCCTAGATCATTCTCGGCCATTATGGTCATTTACTTTTGTCGAAGGTTTAGATAATATTCCTCAAGTGCCGAAAGGTTCTGTTGCAGTGATTTCTAAAATGCATCATGTTGCAGTTGACGGTGTTGGTGGAGCAGGAATTTTGAGTTTGATTTTTGATTTCACTCCGGAGACCAAAGCAATACCAGAACCTCGACCTTACAAACCAAAACCATTGCCAAATGAGTTGTCGATGATTTTGAAAAGCACCATGAGTTTTGTAGAAAAACCTTTTAAATTTCCTAAGCTAATTACAGAAGCCGTATCTGCATCTTTTAAAGCAGGTATGTTGACGAGAGTCAAAAAAGTAGATTTACCAGCAGCTCCATTTTCTGCTCCTTCTACTCCGCTTAATGGAATTATTTCTCCTCGTCGAAAGTGGAACACGGCCATTTTATCTCTTGAGCGAGTGAAAGCCCTGAAAAATGTCATGGGCACCACGATGAATGATGTGTTGCTTGCGATTTGTGCTGGAGCTTTGAGAAGATATTTATTAGAAAAAGAAAAACTGCCGATCAAACCGATGGTAGCTATGGTTCCTATTTCTACTCGTTCAAAATCAGAAGAAGAATCAGAAGGAAATAATATTTCTTCAATGTTGGTACAGTTGGCTACTAACATTGCCGATCCAGTGGAACGTTTAGAAGCGATCCATGATAATACCGTTAGAGGTAAATCTTACCAAGGTGCTATCGGTGCAAAGACATTAGCAAATATGGCTGAAGTTGTTCCTTTTGGAATTGCGAATCAAGCTGCTCGTTTATATTCTCGTTTTCAGATTGCTGAGATGCATAATCCAGTTTTCAATGTGACGATCACAAATGTTCCTGGTCCTCCTTTTCCGCTTTATTTGAATGGCCATAAATTGCTTTCGATTATGGGCATGGCTCCGATTATCGACGGGATGGGTTTGATCATTACGATTTTTAGTTATGATGGTCATATTACGATAAGCCCAACATCGGATGCGAAATCTATGCCGGACGTTGATATTTTTACTCGATATATTCGAGAGTGTGCCAATGAATTAGAGACCGCTATTCAAAAAAGAAAGACAAAGAAAAAGGCAAAAAAGAAAAAACTTACAAAAGCTGCTTCTGATGTTGTGCTTGCTCATTATCGAAAACATTTAAAGGCCAATGCTAAGTTTATCAAACCGAATAATGGTTTGTTTCAAATAAATGTAACGGGAGATGTACCCACGGAGTGGAAGATTGATTTGAATAAATCTCCGGGAGTAGTTCGAAAAGGAAAAGCGGTGAATCCTGATGTTACTTTGACTGTTTCTGATGAACATTTGGTTCGAATTGGTAAAGGGGAAATGAATTTACAAGTAGCATTTATGCAGGGGAGATTGAAGATTGATGGAGATTCGGGGAGAGCGATGAAATTTGGGGCGATACTAGGGAAGTTGCCGAAGTATGAAGGATAGATCAACTGCGGCAATAGTGAGGTTTCAATTTTACTTGTTGTAAAAAATTAGTTTGTAGATGGATTTTTTTGTTCTTGTTTATAAAACAGTTGATAATTTTATTGAAGCTCGTGAAGCGTATAGGCCGGTGCATTTAGCATTAGTAAAAAAATATTTTTCGAATGGGCATTTGGTGATGGGCGGCGCTTTGGAAGATCCTTCGAATGAGGCTTTGCTTGTTTTTAAAACTGAAAACAAAGAACTTATTGAATATTTTGTTGAGCATGATCCTTATGTAAGAAACGGTTTAATCCAAGAGTGGTCGATTAGAAAATGGAATGTGGCGATTGGAGGAAATGTTGTAAAAAATTAAAAATTTATTTCTTACTTCCATCAAAGGAGCTGCTTGCGAATCGAAAAAACATCCCTATTAGATACTCCCAGCAAATATTACCCAGGGTCAGATTCTGCGCCAGTTTTTTGTCGGAGTAATCCTTTGAAAGCATCGACAACAGTATTTCCGTTTTGCACTACATTATAAACTTCTTGGGTGATTGGCATTTCGATATTATATTCCTTTGCTAATTCCATTACAACACCACAAGTCTTCACTCCTTCTGCAACCATAGACATATCTTCAATGATTTTATCAAGAGATTTTCCTTGTCCGAGTTGAAAACCTACATGGCGATTTCTACTTAGAGTACTACTACAAGTAGCAACCAAATCTCCCATCCCGGCGAGTCCGGCGAAGGTTTGTGGTTGTCCGCCCATCGCGACTCCGAGACGAGTAAGTTCTGCTAAACCACGCGTTATGACCGCAGCTCTGGTATTGTCTCCAGCTCCAGCTCCATCTCCCATTCCAGCAGCAATTGCGATCACATTTTTTAATGCTCCTCCTAGTTCACAACCCACAACATCTTCATTCGTATAAACTCTAAATAACCCAGTTCTGAAAACTTTTTGCAAAGCAACTGCAATCGTATCATCAACCATAGCGATAACAGATGCAGCAGCTTGTCCTGCAAGAATTTCTCTAGCTAAATTTGGCCCAGTGAGTACCCCTGCTGGATGGCCAGGCATGACCGTTTCAATGATTTCAGACATTCGCATTCGAGTACCTAATTCTAAACCTTTTGATAAACTGACGATCGGTACCCAAGGGCGAATATGCGGCCGAGCATCTTCCAATACATGTCGAAAGACCTGAGAAGGAACGCCCATGACAATCACGTCAGCATCTTGAACGGTCTCCTGAATTGATGTGGTGGCTTCAAGTGACTTAGTCAGTTTTGCTCCGGGGAGATATTTTTCATTACGATGATGCTTGTTGATATCTTCCACTGTCGCAGCATTTCTTGCCCACATTTTGGTAGGTGTATTTTGAGCAGTAAGGGAAGCAACAGTTGTTCCCCAAGAACCGCCACCGAGAAGGCCGACGCGTAATTTTTTATTGATTTGCACTTGCTTATTTTTAAGTAGTCAGAAAGTAAAATTATCTAGAAGGTATAGTTCTTATTTCTTTGTTGACTTTTTTGTGTTTGGAAGGTTTACGACTTTTCCTTTTGTTTTTGCTTTTGCCCTAGGCTTCGTTTCTTCTTGGCCGAGTTCTTTAAGGAACATTTTTCGGATCTTATCAACTTGAAAATTGAGCCTTTCTTTTTTCCAACGTTTCGTAGAAACCGGAGGCAAAACGATCACTTCAATCGCTGCAGCACGAAACACATTGGTTCCTAATGGCATGGCATCATGTGCATTCCGAATAACGACAGGTACAATCGGAACACCGGCCTGCATCGCAATATGGAAAGCTCCTTTTTTGAAAGTTCCGAGTTTGTAATCTTTACTTCGAGTACCTTCTGGAAAAATGATAATCGAGGTTCCATTTTTAAGCGCTTCAACTGCAGGCTTCATTGCTTCGATTGCTTTCGCTCTATCTTTTCGATCAATAAAAATCACTCCGGCAGCTGTCATCATCTGGCCAAGGATTGGAAAATTTTTCAATTCTTTTTTAGCGATTCCTGTTGCATCTTTTCTTATCAATTTTGCAGCAATAAAAAGATCAGTGCTACTTTGATGATTGAAAATAAAAACCGCTGGGCGTTTCGACCATAAGTGTTCTTCGCCTTTGACCACCAATTCTATTCCGGCTGTAGAGATCACTAAATCTCCAACCGAAGCCATTAAAGAATTTACCCCATCCTGCCAGTTTAAATTTAAAGCACCTTTGGTTATTCCTGATAAAACAGCTGGTAATAAACTTCCCAATGCTAATCCTGTTCTAACAAAATTAGAAACACCTGGTCGTTCCTCATCATTAAATCGAAAAACTGGCCAGTTATTTTTAAATGCTAAAGCAGATAATTTCGTATCCGGATTAACCGCTCGTGGGTTACCGACGATTTCCATCAGTGGGGCATCAGCTGCGGAGTCTGTATAGAAGAAGCTTTTTGACAAATCAAGTTTATGCTCTTCGCAAAGCTCTTTGGCAGCATGCGCTTTTCCTTCTCCCCAACAAGCTGGTTCTACGATATTTCCTGTGAATTTTCCTTTTACAACTTCCATCCGAGTACACATCACATGTTGGATGTTTAAATCCCTAGCAATCGGATCTACCTGATAAGGCGTAGCTGCAGAGATGATCGCCACCGTATGGCCTTTCGCTAAATGCGCATTGACCAAAGCTCTCGATTCTGGATAAATTTCATCCGCTAGATGTTTGTGATAAACCTCCTCTCCTACTTCGATAAAAACTTTTTCATTGACTCCTTTTACACCTTGAGCACCTACTGCTGCAAGACCTGCGAAATTTCCATTTCCCATCGCGTAAACGAGGACTCCTGAAAATTGTGCAACGATTTCAGAGGTTGACATTTTACCGCTAAACAATCTGGTTTGAAAAAATTCTTTAGCAGAAAAATTTCTAATTAAAGTTCTATCTAAATCGAAAAACGCTCCGATGTGCGCTCCAGACTCCCCCTCCATAACCGCTCGAGTAATTGCTTCGGTTTTAGAACCAGGAACAATCTCTCTTTCAATCGGAACCAGCGCATTTTCTAATACTGGTTTAGCTAATATAATTCCTTGTAAAGTTTTGATTCGATCTGCAACATGATTGAGTTGATCAAGAAAACTTTGTATTTCTTTTTTCTTGGGTGCTTTTGTCGTTGGAATTAAACCAAGGTTTTGAACTAAGCGGATTCCATTAATTAGAAAGGTTTTCCTAACCGATTCCACTCTTTGTATCCGGCCTTGCCAATGCATTTCTTCGCTAAGGAAAAGACATTCATTGATAAATGCTTTTTCTTCGAATTCTCTTTCTGGTTTCCAATATTGCAAAGCATATGCGACGACACGATAAGCTTCAATGTAAGTATATAAAACAACCGGTGCAACGATCATTTTTTGATTTTCTAAAAAATCTAATTTCTTTGCTTTGGTAGACTCGATGAGTTTTACCCAATCCTTATCGAGAATTTCAAGATTGTATTCTATCTCATTAGTGAATTGTAATCTTTGGGAATAGAAAAATTCGAATTTAAAAAGCGATCGCAAGTCTAACACTTCTTTCCAGAAAATTTCTTGCCTTTGATCTGTTTTTGCACTTGCTGATTTTAAAAGTGCTAATTCTATAAATGCCCGATGATACAAATGATGAACGGACATGTTTGCGTAATAAGTCGCCTGCAAATAATTTTCAGAATTAAGTACATATTTCGCATCAATGGATTCTCCATGTTGCAAAATAATCTTAGCTCTTTGTAAAAGATTGATCGCTGTTTGAACACTTTCTCCAATTGGAATTCCACGATCAACTAATGCATCAGGTTTGTACTTTTCAATCAATTGCATCAGATCAACAACATTGTTTTCGATTGTTCTTTTATTTAAAGAAAATTTACTCAACAAAGCGATGCTGATCAAAGAGGTTGTCGTCACCGGAGTAATTTGATTGATCCGGTGAACTAGCTCTAAAGCAAACCTAGGTAATGCTCCTTCAAATGAAGAGGTATTATTCCCCTCCGTTATTAACTCGACAGAATTTTCAGCATTGATTTCTACAGGCTCGCCAAAGCGAATGGATATCTTTCCAAAGTTATCCCCCATTTTCCTAACATATTCCAAAAACCATTTTAAACTTTCTGGACTTTTCACTTTGCCTCGACCTTCAAGTGTCATCTCTTTTACATCAGGAATCAAGTCGTAGACAATAGAAACTGGAACATATTTTACATCTTGATTTGAATCTTCTTCTGCTTCTCTTATATATTTTAAAATACCAACTTTCGGCCAAACAAGTTTTCCTGTTCTCGAGCGAGTCCCTTCTATGGCCCACATAAAATGCGATCCTTTATTAACCTGCGAAGCGATAAAATGTCGAAGGGCAGCTTTATATATTCTATCATCTTTAAACGATCGACGGATAAAAATAACTCCATTTTGTCGAGCGAGTTGACCGAATCCGAAGAAGTCCATATTGATCCCCGCAAAGGTAAAAGGAAATGGAATTCCATGACGCCCAAGCGTCACCGCCAAAACAAACATATCGAGATAAGTCTTGTGTGTCATCACAAATGCAACGGGGTGACGACGGGCTAACTTAGCAAGTTCTTTGATTTCTGCGGGATTTACATCTATGGTTTTTTTATAAGCTCTGGATAAAATATATTGAGCTGTTTGCAATCCCAACACATTGGATAATGGCTGATGAACAGTATGTAATTCTTTTAGACATGCGGCCGCTTCTTTATGAACCTCATCGTAGGGTTGTCCAATCTGCTCTGCAATATCGATCAGCTTCTTTAGGAATTTCGGATCGTTGATTAGGTTTTCCATAGTTACACTCAGTCGTTCTAAATTAGAATTTAAGAGAATTAAAGTCTGGAAAACAAGATAGTGAAAATTGAGAAGGAATGGAAGGAAGGGGGAATTTTAGCAGTGCGGATATTTTTTGAGCACCTAAGTCGCTAAGAATGTTGACATCATTTTTTGAAATTGAGTGGCAAAATCACATAGAATCTAAGGGTTTAGAGCCTATTAAAATAAGCTCTAAGTTGATAGAAATTTCTCTGAAAACTTGAAAGTTTGTAGTTTTTTTGACTGAAGCTAGCTTGTAACTTTGGAATCTACTAGTAAATCATAGATGACATTGTCCTAAGTTTATACTTTCATTAACATTAGCGATTATTTAAATATAAATACCTGAATATCAACCTACTAAGATAAAATACAGCTCCTCAAAAACATCGCAAACACCATGTTGCAAAGGTTTCAAGTTAAACTATGGACTCGATTTTGTGTTCTAACAATGAGAACTCATTTTAAAAAAAGCAAATTATATTTTTTAAAATGTAAAAAAGAGATAACTTAGTATCATCATTCCCCTATAAAACCTAATAATGATCTAATATTAAAAATGGTCATTATTTAAGAGCTTAGTTATATTTTAGCTAGAAGAGGTGTTTACAAACTTGCCGTGTTTATAAAGACAAGGCAAGTTACAAACTTGCCGTTAATAGATTCTTCCAAGTTACAGCCTCCTTTAAACGGCTTAAACTTGAAAGAGTACACAGGAATTAAAAATGAATGATCATGAGGAATTCAGAGATAGAAAATAACAGTGTAGGACGACCATCATTATTTTGGTTGGCGACTGAGGCTGGTCGAGCAATCACAGAATTGGGGATGTCAATTCCGTACCGTAAGTTTTTTGCGGATCGGGAACAAGGAGACGGCCATCCGGTTTTGGTATTACCAGGCTTTATGGCCACGGATACTTCGACAAAACCAATGAGAAAATATTTAGACTCTTTGGGTTACGAAGCTTACAGCTGGGATCTTGGTCGAAACACAGCTAAGGTTAAATTCATCGAATTACTGGTTGATCGTCTAGATGAAGTTTATGATTATCATCAAGAACCAGTTAGTGTAATTGGTTGGAGTTTAGGTGGTGTTTTTGCTCGTCAGTTAGCAAAAGCAAAACCGGAAATGGTTCGACAGGTAATTACTTTAGGTTCTCCTTTTCAGGGAATTCATCAGCCTAATAATGTAGCATGGGTTTACAATTTAGTTTCTGGTGGTAAACGCATCAAAGATATTGATCCGATTCTTTTTGAAAACATTCCACTTCCTGCTCCGGTCCCGACGACCGCGATTTATACGAAGGAAGATGGCATCGTTCCTTGGGAACTTTGTATTGAAAAAGAAGAGACTTCTATTCATCAAAATATTCAGGTTCGAGGCTCGCACCTTGGCCTTGGTGTAAATCATTCAGTGTTTGATATTATTGCAGATCGGCTTCAATATTCTGCGGATAATTGGGAGCATTTCCGACCGAAGAGTATTGTGAAAGATATTTTGTTTTATCCGTCGCTTTGATAGAATGTCAAGTGTTCAAGTAGTTAAGAAGAGGTCAAGAAATTTAAAGTTTCTTGACCTCTTTTGTTTGGGCTTACTAGGTCTAATCTTTTTAGCACTTACTTTGAAAGAAAACAAGGTTTATCCTTGACTTTACGCAAGTTTGGAAACTTGCTCTATGGCTAACTTTCAAGTTAATTTCGATGTCTCGAAATTTAAACTTAAAAGAGTAGTCCTAGCTTTACTAAACTTAGTTTTGTTCTTTAGAATTCTTTCGTTTTTGAAACAAGGCTTAGAAGTTGTTCAAGAGTTTTTTTTATCTTAGACAAACAAATTTTGGACCTCCAATTTTAAAACAAATCATGAAAAAAATTGACCTAATCTTAGAAAACTTTACGCCGTCTTTACTCGCCTTGTTTATTGTCCTTCTTTCTTTTTTTGTGGTAAAATGGTTACTGGATCGACAAATGAGTAATAAAAAGGATCGCAGCCTGATTCGAGCAATCGCTTATTTTAGCATTATCCTTTTTGGGCTTATAACAATTATATCTGTCCTACCTATTGATGATCAACCAAAAAGTTTAATAATAAATTTTATTGGAATTGTTGTCTCTGCAGTATTGGCTTTAGGTTCTACTACCTTTATTGGAAATGGCCTAGCAGGAATTATGATTCGAACAGTCAATACTTTTCGTCCCGGAGATTTCATTCGAATCAATGGTCAATTCGGACAGATTACTCAGCGAAGGTTTTTTCATACTGAAATACAAACGGAGGATCGAAATATTACTACGCTTCCAAATTTATACCTTGTTTCTAATCCAGTAAATGTAACTCGTGAAGATGGTACTTTTATTTTTGGAACTTGTTCGCTAGGCTATGATGTCAATCGAGCTAAAGTAGAAACCGCATTGCTCAAAGCAGCAAAGGATGCAAAACTTTTTGATCCTTTTGTTCGGATTATGGAGTTAGGAGATTATTCTATTGTTTACCGAGTTTATGGAATGGTCAAAAAAATTGAATGGGTTCTTCGAGAACAATCTGCCTTAAATGCAAAGATCATCGACTGCTTGCATGATGCAGATATCGAAATTGTTTCTCCTAGTTTTATGAATCAACGACGGGTTGGTGATATTCCAATCATTCCCGAAAAAGTTAAAAAATCGGAACAACCTGCTCCTTCTGTTTCTGCGGAGAAAAAACAATTTGATGTTGGTCAGGAAGCAAAGTCTATTGAAAAACAAAGAGAAGAATTGGTTGAGATGAAGGCTCGGATCGCTGAATTGAAAAAATTTGCCAATCCTACGGATGAGACGAATCAACTTGAGATCACAAAGCTTGAAGAAAAATATGCTAAACTACAATCTAAGATTGATGAAGGACTTGATAAATTGGATGGAAAGTAAGGACTCATTAAGTAATAATGCCAATCAAGGTTTAAAATAATATTAGTTTTAAATTTGCTATAAGTTAAGGAAAAACGGCATTAGGCATTAGGTTTTCGGGCTCTCCTAACCAGCCCGACTGCGTCATAAGGACGGTTGCCAAACACCTAATACCGTTTACGCTCCCGAAGAAATTAAGTGCTTAGGTTCCAAGGTCAACTCAAATCTGATTCGCATTAATACCTTATTTATAAAAAAAGTGGTCAAAAAGCTTCATTGCTTTTTGACCACTTTTTTTTATAAAGGGTTTAGGTTTACTTCATCCGCTTCACTTCATAAGTCTTTTCACCATAGATCATATCACCGGTTGCCGTTTGAGCAACGACTTTGATGATAAAGATACTGACATCATCGGATTGAGTATAACTTACTTTTGCATTGCCTTTATTATTGGTTTCGATCTGAGGATTCCAATAAATTTGTGATTTAAAAGAAGGAAGATTTCCATCTTGTGCATCTTCAGCAAACGTACCTATCGTCTGGACACCTTTAGCAATAAAAATATCTTCTTCATCCTCTTGTGGAATGTGAAAGTCATCTACTTTGGTAGAAATCTCAGCAACACCTCCAAGCGAAATCGCTCGGTAGAAATCATTTAACTTGTTAGGATTATAATATAGTTTCACCTCGTCAACCTCTGTCAGTTTCATCTTAGCAACGAAATCTGCATTCTTAGTTACTTTCCCATCGATGATAAAAAGTGGATCACCATTAAGCGTTTTGGTCGCTGAAGTATACTGCCTAGGATTGACAATTGCTCCAGAGAATGTGTTGTCTTTATTAATTTTAAATCGCAGCGGTGTTGTGACTTCAATGAAAAATTCTCCAACATTATCGAACGATTCGTATTCATCCATTTTATAAGTCAAGCCTGGTTTTAGCTTCGCTCGTTCCACAGGAACCGATGTTGTTTGCAAATCATTTTCAACACCTCCGTAAAATTGATATACTTTTTTACGAGACAAACTTTGCTTGATGTATTCTAAAACCTCTTCGGTATAAACAACACTTTGAGGTTTCAAATTTTTAGGAACAGGAATTCTACTTTCTTCATTGACATTGAATTTATCCATTGATTTATACAATAATAATTGCAACGGTTTTTCACCATAAAATTCAGGCAATTTCAACGCATACTTTCCTGCTGCATCTGATTTTAAATAATGCACTTTATTCTCTAAAGGAGAATAAGCACCGATAATCGAAGCAGTCAATGGAGAGTTATCCTCCTTAGTTATTTTACCAAAAGTATACAGGTCATTACTTAGTTTAACGGTCGGCGTTTTATAATCATAAAAAGTATGAACAGAGCCCTGATTGAGTAAATGATCGCCTCCAAGTTTATGATCCAAAACAGAAACAGAAACAGTTGATTTTACCGCTTTACCACTAGCATCTTTGACAACAACATTTGCATTTACCGTTTCACCTTTAGCATAAGAAGTTTTATCTAATTGAATATCTAAAGAACCTTTGCTCCCTTTAATTTTATTGGATTTAGAATTTTTTATTTCCTGGATCTGAAGCCCCTTTGGTAATTTTTCAAGATCATTATAAATTGGAATATCAACTTTAGCCAATTTGATTCGTTCTTTAGTCGCATCATCTATACCTGAAAAAGTCAAGGTATAATATCCCGTCGTCCAATCGAAAGGAATTTTAAAATAACCATCCAATTGCTTCTTCCCTTCTGTTTTTAGAAAATAATTATCCTTGATCACACCAACTCCTGTAGTCACTTGGGCTTCGACACTAAAAGCCGTTCCCTTCAAAGTATTTGGAATATATAAGGAATACCAAACCGTTTCTCCAGTCACGAAAAAAGACTTATTAAGATGTAATACAAAATGCTCTCCGTCGACCACAGGATCTGATGCTTTTAGCGATCCGGAAATTGAAAAACTTACAAAAAGAAGAAATATAAATTTTATTAGTTGCTGTTTCATCTAGAAAACTTTTTAAAAAATTAAACTGATTCTCCTCACCTCTCACTCCTATCCTACTGCCAATAATTCGGTCGAGTCGTTGTACTAATCGGAGCGACCAAGCAGTCACAACAAATCTCCACAGCACATCCTCCTCCTGGTGGCGGCGGCAATGGTGGTGGGCAATAATTCCCTGGAGAATTTGTAAACATAGAATCTACTGCTACATGAAAAGTGTCAATCTCTGTCGCATAAAAATATCCGAAAACATCTTCATCAGGGTCCAGTACATTTTCAAAATTCGAAACAATTTCCCCAACAGGACTCTCAAACATATTTCCATTTCGCTCTAACAATTTATCGATCTGATCCCAATACTGAAAAGCACCTTCACTCAACGATTGCTGAAAAATATTCAGGTACAAACCTTGACGATATTGAAAACCAGTCGTAGCTTCATACAATGGATAATCCACTAATTCATCGATCCCCAAAACATTTCCATCAAAAGGTTTCACCTCTTCAACGTTTACATTATCTGTGATGTAGCAAGTTTGAGAAATGATATCTGTCAATTTATAAGTACGGGTAACCTGCCAGTTGATTCTTGCTTTTTCTGTTTCACCAGAAACTGCCAAAGGTGAGTTTAATAAAAACTGAACTCCATCTCTAAACTCTGTACCACCAGTAGTTATTACTTCTCGTTGAATCGCAACAGGCGTTACATTACTCACTTCAGGTACTGGATGAAGTGTTTCAAAATTGGTTTCATACTTACGATCATCCAAAGTCTGAACGGTTACCATATAAGAACCTCCTGTTCGAATTTCAAAATCTGGATCACCTACAGGGATCGGCATTTCATAAATTCCTAAAGAGGAATTTGGCAAGTCAATACTCTGTCCAAGGTCATTCGTTATACGTACGTATTGCACTCGAATGTAAGAACTCCCACCATTAAAATCGAATAATCGTTCGACCTCGATTCTAATATTATGTGGATTACCTTTTACTATTCGTCCTTGAATCACCAAACTCGTTTGGTTTTCTGCTGGCACATCAAAATCGATTTCATCTAAACAACCAAACACCATCATGGCTAAAGCTGCAAGCAAAATAAAACGAAATTTAAAAACTGTTTTTATCATCTGAATTATTATTTTTTCTTTTTATAAAGTGTTCCTCAACTTGACTATTCCCAATAATCTGGTTTCTCCATTGTACTAACTGGAGCATCCAAACAATCACAACAAACCTCCACTGCACATCCGCCTCCAGGAGGTGGTGGTAAAGGTGATGGACAATAGCGTCCCGGAATTGGGACATATATCTCGTAAGGATTAGTTGCGACATGGAAACTATCCACTGCTGTCGCATAAAAATATCCAAAGACCTTTTCTTCTGGATCAGTAATATTTTTAAAATTAGAAACCAAAGAACCTACTGGCCCTTCGAACATATTACCGGTTCGCGATGTCAATTTATGTATCTGTCTAAAATATTCCGCAGCTCCTTCGCTGAGTGATTGTTGATAGACATTGAGGTAAAAACCTTCTTGAAATTTAAAACTAATATCTGTTTTATATAATTCGTGATTATCTAGATAATCGGAATTTAAAATATTGCCATCTACTGGTTCGATCTCTTCGACATTTAAAAGCTCCGAGACATAACATACTTTAGATGGAACGCCTGTCATTATCGGTGCGTCTGTTATTTTAAAAGTATGTTGAATCATCCAATTGATTCTCGATCGTTCTTCCTCTCCTTGAATTTTCAAAGGTGTATTTAATAAAAACTGAACACTTGCCTTTGATTCAATTCCATTGGTTGATGGTGTTTCACTTTCTATAAACTGAGTCGTCACACTATCAATTTTCACTACAGGCTGAAGTTGATCAAAATCGGATTCAAAAATTCGTCCATCCGGCAACCAAACTTTTATTTTAAAAGCACCACCGTCTTGAATTTCAAAGTTCGGATCATCTACCGGAATCCAAGATTCGTAAACACCAATATGGATCGCATTTTCTACTTCTATCGTTTGCCCTAGATCATTGCTCATTTGCACCGAATCTGCCCATAAAAAAGTGCTCCCACTTTGAAAACCAAAAACTCTTTTCACCTCTACCTTGATATGATGCGGATCACCTTTTACCAATCTTCCCTGAATCGCCAAATCATTTCTATCTTCTGGTGGCAAATCATAAGTAATCTGATCCACACAACTGGCCATCATGATGGTGATGCCAGCAAGAAGTAGAATGCTTTGGTATGTGAGTTTTTTGGGAAACATATTTTTTATAAAAATGAAAAACAATATTTGTCCAATTAAAAATAGAAAAAACCGGCATTAGGTATTAGGACTCTCCTAATGCCGAACACCTAATGCCGTTTCTTCCTTGATTGAGATTAAGTTCATAAAGTGAAAATAGATTTCAAATAAATAAATCCAACTACAAAATTTCAAAATTAAAAGTCAATGCCGGGAATACACTTCCAAAAACAGCTAGACGATTCGCCTGCGCTTTTTGCCCTTGCCCTCTGGTAAAGAACACTGAAAATGCATTTCTTCGAGCATACACATTATATAAAGAGATCGTCCAACTCGTTTGAACTTTCTTATCTTTTTTATAACCTTTTCCAACGGTGTAAGCAATATCCATTCGATGGTAATCCGGAATTCTTAATTGATTACGATCGGTATAAATTGGAATCAGTAAATTATTTGTTGTTGTAAAATTACCAAT
>CAKZTD010000074.1 GCA_937921595.1 uncultured Saprospiraceae bacterium | reverse complement strand
TGACCAGGTATAAGTTGCACGTCCTTGTGTTGTTGATGTTGTCGCATTTAAAGTTGCTGTTGTATTTGTACACGTCAACTCCGTTATACTTGAGACGATTACTGCTGTTGGAGTAGTTACATCTTCTGTGATCGTTACTGATTCTGTATCTGTACATCCATTATCACCATCTGTTATGGTTACTGTATAAGTCGCTGGAGTAGATACTGATATTGAAGCTGTACTTGCTCCTGTTGACCAGGTATAAGTTGCACTTCCTTGTGTTGTTGATGTTGTCGCATTTAAAGTTGCTGTTGTATTTGTACACGTCAACTCCGTTATACTTGAGACGATTACTGCTGTTGGATTTAGAATATCCTGTGTGATCGTTACTGACTCTGTATCTGTATTCCCATTAGCAGTATCTGTAATCGTAACAATATATGCACCAGGTGAAGAAACAGAAATAGATGAAGAGGTAGAATTACCAGCATCATTCCAATCATAAGCAAGCGTACCTGTACCGCTTGAACCACTTGCGTCTAGAGTTATAGATGTAATTGCACAAGTCAACTCAGTAGTCGAATATGATAAATCAGTTACTAAAGGGACTTCAACAGTAACTATAGCAGTACAAGTATTTGTATTCCCGTTTCCATCATTTACAGTAAGCGTAACTGAATTATCACCTAGATCATTTATATCAAAAGAATTTGGTGAAACAGAAACGAGATTTACCGTACCACAGTTATCATTTCCAGAATCATAAACTTGTGCAGGTGTTATAGAAATAGAAGCCCCTGTAAGAGTGATTGTAATATCCTCACAATTAACTGTAGGTTGAGTATCATCATCGAGAATCACTTCAAAAGAACAATTAGAAGTATTTCCTGCATCATCTTCTGCAGTAATTGTTACAGTTGTATTAGTCGAGATCACTGTGGATGCAGAAGGTGACTGAGTAATTGTAGGAGAAGAATCACAGTCATCTACAGCATAAAATGATCCTGTATAATCAGCTAGTACAGCTTGACAATTTGAATTCGCACTAACCGTAACATCATCAAGACATGTTTTACTACAAGACATAACTTCTAACTCAGCAATAGACAAATAGTTTGTACCTACTAATTGAACCCGTACATATCGTCCAGTTCTTGGAGCATTAATTACAGAGGGACTTCCGGCAGTTCCAGCTTCATAGTATGAAGAAACTCCAGATTGATTAATCGTCGCAGTTAAGTCAGTAGATGAAAAAGGAACATCCGAAATTAAAAGATAGTAATCGGATAATCGTGATTGACAACAATTTGTTCTATTATATATATTTATATAACTAATATCCTGAACAGAACCGAGATCGAGTTCCCACCATGCTTCTGCATCTAGCAAAGTATGACTAAAATCTGTATCTACATCCGCACCAGTTTTTATACCATCTATTGCATCGCTAGCAGGATAAGAACCTCCATATTGAGATGAATGAGTAGCCGTTTCGCCTATTGCAATATTTGTATATTCAGTACAAAGCTCAGGAGCATCGATTTCCGCTATTGTAACATCAAAGCTACATGTCGAGGTATTCCCTGAACAATCTTCTGCTTCATAAGTAACCGTAGTGGTTCCCGAAGGAAAAGTGCTTCCACTTGCGAGTCCTGAGGTACGCGTAAGCGTTACAGATTCAGTCGCTACCCAATTAGTTATTGTTGTCTCTCCAATTCCAAGGATACCATCTCTAGATGCTTGATACAATCCATATTCATCTCCTGCGCTTAGGGTAATACTTTCAGAGCCTGATTGATCCCCTACATCAGGATCTGTTAAATCGGTCCAATTTCCGTTTAAATAATATCCAAAAGGATCCCAATAAGCATCAGAATCTACATCTGCTTGAGTGTAAGACCAGTCAAAGGCAATGGTTACATCACATGGAACGATCATAGACATTATTGCAACATAGCCACAACAGGTTCCATCATCTAAACTAGTAAGTACTACTGTTCCAGGAGTACCTGAAAAATCTATATCAGAATCTCCAGCTTCCGAAACAGTCCAAAAGCACTCATCATAATCATATTGAAAACCATTGACAACATCGGTCGCTGTCGGAGTAGTGTAACTTACAACATCCGTACAAGAACTTATGTTAGAAGGGCAACTAGAAAATTCTGGTGCATGTCTACTTGCAGAATCATGAATTACGGTAACCGAAGCAGAACAAGAATTTGTATTACCTACATTATCTGTAACCGTAAGTGTTACATTGTTTATCCCAACATCAGAACAAGTAAAAGTATATTGATCAAGTGCCATAGAAGCAATTCCACAATCTGCACTACTTCCATTATCTATATCAGCGGTGGTGATTGTCGCAGTAGAACCAGAGCCTAAATCAACGGTTATATCCTGACATACTGCAACCGGAGGGTCATTATTTCCGGTAACAGTAACTGTTGCCGAACAATTGTCAGAATTTCCATCATTATCAAATACTGTTAAAGTTACCGTGTTACTTCCAACATCATCGCAATCAAAACTGGTTTGGCTCAATGTCATATAATCAAGACCACAAGGATAAGTGCTTCCATTGTTTATATCTGAAGTAGAAATTGAAGCTGCTCCACTTCCATCAAGCGCTACTGTGAAGTTTTGACAATTAGCTGTAGGACCGATACAAGATGGTGCATCTTCAGTAATCCTAATCTCGTAAACAGCTTGATATTCATGTTTATGATTATTATTCATGCAGATTTTAACAGCAACAGTACTTGAAACAGCAACACCTGTTGTTTCAACAGTATATGGACTAGTAGGGAAATTTCCATTTAAAGTTTCTACAACTACTTCTGAGCCATCTACAATTAAACTTACTTCAACATAATCACTACTTTCTAAACCTCCCCAATATTGTAAATCTACTTCAAGATTTATCGATGTAGCACTACTTAAAGTAATTGTATTGGTAGTATAACAGACTTCATTATCCACATCATGTGCTTCAAGTCCGTTACCATAAGAACCTCCAAGATTATAAATATAAAACCAATCATTACTATTATCTAAATCATCAAAATCACCTGAAAAAGTTCCATCTGTAGGGGCATCATAATAACTACAACTAGTAGCAGCAGTACCACAAGAACCATAGACCCCTTCATCAGTATTATCAGAAAAATCTTCTGTCCAAGGAAGTTGGGCAGTCGTTTGAGTAGATCCTAATAGAAAAGCTAAAATAAAAATACTTAGTATCTTTACCGTTTTTTTATAAAATGCCGCATACAAAAAGCTTAGATGACACTCCACTTTTCTAAATCGTTTAGGGATGACACTTTTTTGTAAAAATGTAATCATGTATTTGTAATAATTTGTTGGTCTTAAATCTTAGTTTTTGAGATTAAAATCTACGAAAACCTTAAATCACAGACCATGAATATTATTTAAACTATCATAAAATCAGATAATAAATAATCCGATTCTTGGAGTGACAAGGAAAACAATTAGTGCTTAGGGAATTTAGAATACTGGAATAAATCAGTCAATTTTCTCACATATTTAGAGAAGACTTATATATCCAGTTGATGAGAAATCAAAAAGTGTGCTGATTTTAATAGAGGAAAGATTACTGTAGCAATACTGTGACATATCAATATTTAATATTAATATATTATCAAATACAAATACATGTTTAAAATTTTAATAATAAAATAAATATGTCTGTATAACAGAGTATTCTATTCTGTTATAACAGAATAGAATAGCACCTAAACAATATATTTGCGACGGTCCCGTGACAGGGTTTTGAGAAAAATATCTTGAATTTTTTTAAATTATTTTTTTCCCTGCCTAGATTTGAATTGAAAATATACAGGAATACCTAGAATAAGTATTGTTATCCCCCACCAGACAGGCCCTTTAACTTTTATAAAAGTCAAGACAACGAAGGTCCCAAGCAAGAGGAAATAAAGCAAAGGAATCACTGGATAAAAAGGAACTTTTACTTCTCGTTTAACATCTTTTAATTTCATTCGGAAAATAAAAATAGTAAAGCCTGCAAGTGTCATAAAGAGGATATCCATGAAGGTGACAAAGGCCATTAATCCGAAAAGATCTTTAAAAATTATAATTAAAAAACAAGCAACAACTGCCTGAGTTAACATTGCAAAAACTGGTGTTTTGTATTTGGGATGAAGTTGTGCCAATTTTTTAAAAAATATTCCATCATTCGCCATTGCAAAATAAATTCGAGGGGCAGAAACCGTATAAATTCCTATTGCTCCAAAGACAGATACAGCCACTAATACCGATATTGCTTTTGCTCCCCATGTCGGGTAAATTATACCAAATGCATCACCGGCAATGGTGTGTGTTGCAACAATTTCAGGAAGTGGCAAGATCAGCATATACACCCAGTTGATCAGTATGTATAATGTTGTAACAAGCAAAACAGCGATGACCATAGCTCTTGGAACATTTTTAGACGCGTTTATCGTTTCACCAGAAAGGTAAGTTGTATGATGCCATCCTCCAAAAGAGAAAAACACCCCCACTAGACCGACAAAAATTGCAGACCAAAAATTTTCTGGAGCATTTGAAAAAGTAAATTCAAAGGTTTCTATATCATTCGAATTAATATAGTACAAACCCAAGATGACAATCAACGCGATTGCTAATATTTTTAAACCTGAAAATAAATTTGCAAAAACCTGTAAAACATTTACACCAAAAATATTCAAGACTGTCAAAGAAATAATTGCAAAAAGCGCTAAATATTCTTTAGGTGTTTCAGCAAATAAAGGAAATTCTTGCATGTAAATTCCAAATAACTCAGCAAGAAATGCCAAAGCTCCGGTATTGATTATAAACAAAGTTACCCAGCCATATAAAAATCCAGCTAAGTCACCATAAGCTTCTTTCAAATAGACATATACGCCTCCAGATTTTGGAAAAAGAGATCCTAACTCAGCAAAAGTTAAAGCTCCTAATAACGAAGCTAAACCACCAACTAACCAGATCAGTAAAATAAAAGCAGGACTATCTATTCCTCTTGCCACATCTCCTGGGGCTGTAAATATTCCAGCTCCAATACATCCTCCTACTGCGATCATTGTAAGTCCGTAGAGATTTAGTTTCTTTTTTAATTCAGACATGATTGTTAGTTGTGAAGGGTGAGGAGAGAGGGCTTAATTATTGGGATACAGGGACAGGTTGTGTATAATATTTTTCGACAGCTGGACGTACTAGCGACTTCCAACCTGCGTAACCTTTTGCATTCATGTGCAACATATCTTCAATGAAAATGCTAGAATCGGGTTGTCCACTTTCAGTTAACATCACATCAGCTGATTCCAAATAGACTCTATTATTTTTTGTTTCTATATATTCTCTAATCAATTTATTTCCTGCTTTATACTTATCCCATAAGCCCCATCGAGCAACTGAAGGTTTCATTGAAATAAAAATCAAACTGGTTTCAGGTAAACGTTTTTCAATCATCGCGTTTAACTTTTTAAAAGACCCAAAAACCTGTTCAGGTGTCGCATCTTCAGCAATATCATTTTCGCCACAATACAATACGATTAGTTTGGGATTATATGGAAAAATAATTCGATCTGCATAATGAATAACCTCAGGCATTGTTGATCCTCCAAACCCTCGGTTGATTCCTGGAATGGGATCGAAATCTTCTCTTAATGTTTTCCACATCCTGATGCTTGAGCTTCCAATAAAAAGTACTTCGTTTTCGAGAACGATGCGAGTAGAATCTTCTTGTTCCATATTGAAAATAGCCTGATCAAAACGATTCAAGGCTCTACCAGTATATGATCTTTCTATCGTCGGAGAGTCGCTTTTAACTGAAGTTTGGTCTGAAGATTTTTTTTCTGTAGAACTAGTACAAGTTGAGAATAAAAATGCGGTAAAAAGGAATAGAATTGTCTTTTTCATTTTTTACTTTTTTAGGAGACAATGTATTAAATTATTGGACTAATTTATATCAATTTATAAACACCAAAGGAATAATCCATTTGGATAAAACAGCAATCAAGAAAATGGCGATCACATTTAAAATAACTCCAGCTCTCACCATTTGTGCAACGGTCAGATGTCCACTTGCAAAAACAATCGCATTTGGTGGTGTTGACATTGGTAACATAAAAGCGCAACTCGCAGCCAAGGTAACGGGGATCATTAAATACAAAGGATTAATTCCTGTACCCAGCGCTATCCCTCCGATCACAGGCAAGAAGATGGTCACCAAAGCTATGTTTGACATCACTTCTGTCAAAAACAAAGACACGGCTGTCAATCCTAAGATAATTAAAAACCCTGTATTTCCAACGGCTTCAAATTGTGCTCCAATCAAATCAATCAAACCTGTAGCTGATAATGCACCAGCTAGACTCAGTCCTCCTCCAAAGAGCAATAGAATACCCCAAGGCAGTTTTTCTGTATCTTTCCACTCCATCACAAATCTTTCAAATTTCAAATCTAATGGAATCACAAATAAGCTAATCGTTGCAATCATTGCAATTCCTGTATCACTAAGTTTGATAGGAAATTCAAAATATTGGAACAAAGAATTGATGGGAACTCTCATCATCCAAGCCAAAGCGGTGCCTAGAAAAACAACTAAAACTAACCTTTCTCCTCGACCAAGTTTACCTAGTTTTTCAACTTCATCTTCTATTAATTTTTGGGCTCCTTCAAATTCACCAAGGCGATTGGGATATAGGAATTTCACTAAAAAAAAATAAGTTAATGCTATTAAAATGGTTGCAAAAGGAACGCCCATAATCATCCACTTAGCAAAGCTAATTTCATAGCCATAAGTTTCTGCAATATGTCCAGCTAAAAAGGAGTTTGGAGGAGTTCCAATGATCGTAGCTGTTCCACCAACATTGGCAGCATAAGCAATTCCAAGCATCATAGAAATAGAAAAATTTCTCATCCCTTTCCCCTTGTGATCTGTTTTACTTTTTGATAAAAGATTGATCACTGAAATGGCGATAGGTAGCATCATCACAGTGGTCGCGGTATTGCTAATCCACATACTCAGCAATGCCGTTGCCAACATAAATCCAAGAATAATTCCGTTGGCATTTGTTCCGGTAATTTTCACAATATTTAATGCGATTCGTCTATGGAGATTCCAACGTTCCATAGCTAATGCAACCATAAAGCCTCCCATAAAAAGAAAGACGATTGGATGTGCGTAAGGAGAGGCTGCAGCTTTGATATCCATGATTCCCAACAAGGGCAACAAGACCAAAGGCAACAAGGCTGCGACAGGAATTGGCACTGCTTCGGTGACCCACCAGACCAACATAAAACAAGCCACTGCAATCGCTTTCCATGCTGGCTCACCCAAGACTTCCGGAGCGGGAAGTGAGAGTAAAACCAGAAAGAGGATCGGCGCTAAAAAAAGGCCTACTTTTTTTGTATTCACGATTTGATTTTCAGGTGGTTCGTTTTGTTAGAATTTTATAACTAAAGTATTTATTATTTTATCATACCTCGTCAAGCAAGTTTCAAACTTGCCATTATCTACAACCTCCTTGCTAAGATCTTTGATTGTAGAATTTAAACTTGAAAGAGTGATCCTTGGTTTTTTATTTCGAATCTGTTTTAATTCTTTTTACTATAAGTTTTCCGATTTTTCTACCTTGATCTACTCCGTAATCAATAGCTGGTCGATAGTGAATTCCTCCATACAATCTACTTACTGCTGCTTCATCACTTGCTTCTAAAAAGGAATTAAATGAACGAGGTGGTAAACCATATTCGACTTCTGTACTATCTACAAATGAAAAATTATCGCCAAACAACTCCGTCAATGCTACTGCTGAAGCGGTAGAGATTACACTGTGTCCAGAAGTATGTTCTGGGAATGGTGGTGTTTGTAAAGTCGGTTGCCAATCTTCATCAATATAACTATTAATAATGGTTTCTGGTCGAACCAAACTACTCTTGTATTTCTCATCCCAACAACTGATAAAAGCATCGAACAAACTAATCGAAACTCTGGTATAAGCTTCTAGGGTTTTCATCATATCCGCATTTGATTTTTCGGTTGCGATATAAGTAATCCCCATCCAATGACCACCCGGAGTAATTTTTTTAGTCGCATACATTACGTGCCCTGTATGATGAGAAACATATGGATTGCAATCCCAAAACTCAGCGATCGCCATCTGATCGTCTGTCAGGTTTTTTACAACCTCATATACCTCTATTGTTTCTTTATAAAACTTACTATTCTTTTTGATACTAAATTCAGTTGGTGGCAAAGGAGGAAATTGCGAAGCAGAGTCGATCACCATTGTTCTAATCTCTCTCCAATGCGGCTCAATTCCATCCATGTAATCTGGAGGTGTTGGTTTCCATTTTGAAGGATCTTGGGGAACCGTATATTTTGGAAACGTCCGAGTTTCACTATACTTATCCGTCTTTGACCAAGTCAACATATGATTACTCATTTGAGCACCAAAAGCAATAGAATTATTAAAAATCTCTTTTGACATCCCAAGGTCTTTAAATTCCTGATAAACTTCTTCCTCAAAAGTTTCGATCTTATCTTCAGAAAATATTAAAGCTTTGCCTGTTTTTAAAAAAGCATGTGTACTCGCCAAAGGAAAACAATACTCTTTACCGGTTTCAGGTTGAGGTATCCCTTTCAATCCATTCAATTGATCACCCAAACTTTTATAATTTGGATACGCATGTCGAAGACATTCATAAGCCGCAATACTTGGATAAGCATAAATCCGGCTCGCAACAGGCGGAGAAAAAATATCATGGACAATAACATCCGTCAACTGCTTCATCGATCGATGAATAAAATCAGGATTCTTAGCTTCTTTTTGAAAATTAGGATTTATTTCTGTTTTAAAACTCGGGTCTGGAGTTTCCGGAGTTTCTCCAGGCTTGCAACTAGAGACCATTATAAAGAGCCCCAAACATATTGTTATTTTAAAAACTAGATTTTTGATCATTGTCATTGATTTGAATTGGTTGTATTAAGTAGCTCGACGGAATTATATTAATTTATTTATTCTTAAGATTCCGAAATATTTTAACATAATTTCCTTTTAGTCAATTATTTATAAAAAAATTCAAAATCAAAAATAAACCAACATAATTTTGTCCCGTCACTTAGCTTTACAAAGGTAAAAAAACTATGCCTAAATCTCGACTACGCTCGATTTGACAGTGGAGTGATTAGGCTTTCGTCTTGTGAGGGAGTTAGAAAAGATCAAGAGAAGGAACTAAAACGGTTAGATTTGGTTTATATCTCCGTAATTAAAATTAAAAGAAATGGAAGATAGACTAACTATTTTTGGTCGTGAAATTATTGATGAGAAATCCATCGAACAGATTAAGAACTGCTATTCTGAAAATGATTATGCGGTATTAACTGCTGATGCTCATTATGGATATGGTCATCCTATTGGAGGTGCTGTGGCTTATAAAGACAAAATATCGCTTTCGGGAGTTGGCTTTGATATTGGTTGTGGTAATAAAGCAGTGAGAACTAATGTCCTTGCTAAGGATGTGGATATTGCTAAATTGATGGACGAGATTGTAAGAGTGATTGGTTTTGGAATCGGGCGTCCGAACCCAACACCAATTGATCATCCTCTATTTGAAGATATTGATAAATTGGATCTTGCGATTTCTACTAAAGAGAAAGAAAAGTTATTTTCAAAAGCTAGAGCTCAGCTTGGAACGGTAGGTAGTGGAAATCATTTTGTTGATATTTTTGAAGATGAAGAAGGTTACTTATGGATTGGTGTTCACTTTGGATCCAGAGGATTTGGTCATACGATCACCACAGGTTTTATAGCCGTTGCAAAAGGAAAAGCATTTGGGGATAAAGTTAATGAAGGTGGAATGGATAGCAAGCCAATTCTTTTTGATGCAAAATCTGAAACGGGGATGGACTATATCGAAGCCATGAATATTGCAGGACAGTATGCTTATGCAGGAAGAGATTACGTTGTAGATAGAATCATGGACATCCTTCAGACTACCTCGAATTATGAAGTGCATAATCACCATAATTTTGCTTGGGAAGAAAAACACTTTGGTGAAAATTACTGGGTTGTTAGAAAAGGATGTACTCCTGCCTTCCCAGGTCAACAAGGATTTATTGGTGCGAATATGTTTGATAATTCGGTGATCGTGGAAGGTGTCGATTCGGAGCTTTCTAAAAAGGCTTTATACTCTACTGTACATGGTGCTGGTCGAGTGATGTCGAGAACTAAGGCTAAGGGTAAAACCAAATGGATCAAGGCCTCTAAAGGAAGACGTTATCAAAAAATCATCAAACCAGGTTTGGTTAGTTTTAATAAAACACAACTTAAAGCTCATCAACTTGGCATTGAATTGCGTGGTGGTGGTGCTGATGAAAGTCCTCAATGTTATAAACAACTCGATGAAGTTTTACATCATATGGGAGATACGATCAAAGTGCTGCATTCGCTAAAACCTATTGGTGTGGCGATGGCTGACGAAAAGGTGATTGATCCGTATAAGGATTAGGCAGGTGTATAAGTTATCAAGGGAACAGAGGAACAAGGGAACAGAGGGACAAGTTAGCAATGGCCGTAAATCTGGCATCATTACTGACTTGTTCCTTTGTTCTTTTGCTAACTTATTAACTTGTTCACTTATTTTATCAACATTCCAACACCCAATCGGACATTTGGAAAATGCGGATAAGCGACTTCGCCTTTTAAAAAGAAACGATCAGAAAGCATCACATCTACTCCGGCTCCGATTTCAAAATCTACAAAATGTCTCTTTTTAAAATCTTTAATTTCTACTCTTCGGGAAGTTGCATTCATACTGATGCCTGTAAAAATATAAGGTGAAAATTTCTTACTTTTAAATGGTCTATAATTTCCACGTAAGGTTGCTACAAACATTTTGTAATTGTATTCTTCCTCTGCATCTTTCTTTCCAATAACATAGGCCATTCCAAAATTAGCCGAGAATGTTTCTCCTCCCATTTCAATCATCGCTCCACCTCCGATACCTCCATAACTATTATAATAAGGCGTTGGTACACTGGTATAAATTGTGAAACGACCAATCGGGGCATTTTTTTGGCCATTGATAAATTTCTGATAAGATTCCGGAGCACATTGTTTGTTGAATTCCAAAACCAAAGCCGCAATTTCTTTTTGCTGCAAGGGTAGTTTATTATCTACAACGACTTTATTACATGCTGCTAATTCTGTTTTTAAAACATTAATATATTCATCAGTTAATTGATAAAACTTACCGTCTCGCTCAATTAATTTCCGACCATAACTGTCTTTATATTTTGAACCTGGCTGCGGAGTTCGAGGCACACCGTTTTCATCATAGACTTTAGTGACTTCTTCTTCACTAAGACAAAGCAATTTTAAAGCCTGTCCTTCTTTTTTTATAAACAATGGTTTTTCATCACTGGTCAATTCATAGAGCGATAATTCTCCTCCAATAATCTGATTGAGAAAACGTCTATTGCTAACAGATTTGGTATTTCCTTTTCGATCATTGCAAGTGTAGTCTATTTCGAAACTCTCAAACACATCTCCATCAGCAAATGAAAATGCTTTTATTTCTGAAGGTAAATAGATAATTGGATCTGTATTTCTGGTTATTTTAAAAATGACTTGCTTACTTAGTTTATCGAAGGTTTGATCTTTGACAAATCCCTTGATGGTATCTCCTTCGAGGGTTACGATAAATCCTTTTCGAAAGTCAAATTGTGCAGAAATTTGGATAGAACACATAAGGGAGGCGCATAAAAATGCGGCTGCGATTTTTAATTTTTGCATAGCTTTAAGTTTTGTGAAGAGCGAGGTGGGCCCTTCTTTTTAGTTTTAGTTTACCTTAGATAGCAACTAAGGATTTTTGTTTTAGTTTTAGTTCAGTTATAACTGATTCAACCTTGGATTTAGTATTTAAGTTCAATGAAGATTTTAATATGACAGGTGGGCGACAGAAAAAAAATTGATTAAAATTATTCTTAAATCAATTTTCTTTTTGTCATCTCTGATGGCAAGTTACAAACTTGCCTTTATACTTACCCTTCAAGTTACAATCTCTTATCCCTCGACTACGTTCAGGACTAGTTCGATTTTAAACTTAAAAGAGTGGTTGGATTTAAACTTAAACGAGTGGTTATTTTATTTTTTCAAGATATACTGGACACTGTTGTTGCAAGTGATCAGGTATTGATTGTTACCGATAGCGGTGATGCCTCGGGTATTCAATTTATGAGGTAAAGGTAATGCTTCGTAGTTTTGAAAGGTGCCACTGACTGCATCAAACTTAGAGAATAAGCCTCCGCTGTTTGAAGCACTTTTCCCTAGTTCTGTCAAATAATCAAAGTGATTTCCAACAAAAAGAAGCCTGCCTTGTTCATCCATTTCAAAGCCTTGAATCGTACTCATCTGTGCCATTTGAGGGAGTGGGGTTCCTACATAATTTTGACCTTGAGAAAGGTAAACCATAGATCTTAATTCTTTCAATTCTTTCTCTTCTACTATGTCTTCTTTTTTCACCTGATTGAAATCTTCAATACTTTGAACCTTTGCATATTCTGCATAACTGACAAATTGTTTTCGCACAGAAGGAACCTGAGCAACTAATTTATCTAAAGACATGGCAGGCATGTACTTTGAAAAATAATGTTGAAAAATAAGCGGTTCTGTCTGACCGTTTTTATCCAAGTCCATGACGTATAATTTCATAGGCTTTTCTGGAGAAGCTTTCCATTTAAAATTGCTTCCTACATTTCCAGCGATGATGTCTAATTTTCCATCATCATTTAAATCTTTTAAATAAAAAGTATTCCACAAACCAGCGCTTTCGCCTAAACCTATTTCTTTAGATTTGTATTGAAATTCTCCGTTACCTTGATTTTCCAAAACAGAGATATTCATCCAGTCACCACAGATCACTAAATCCAAATCTTTATCATTATCAATATCCGCCCACTCGCTATGGGTAATCATCCCAAACCGTTCTTTTTTCACAAGCTCTATTCCAAAACCTTCTTGATTTCTAAGGATAAAACTAAACGGTGATAAACCATAGGATACAGGAATGGAACGTGCTCCAATAAACAAATCATCAAAACCATCATTATCATAATCACCGACCGCTACAGTACTTCCATTCGTATGTGGAAGCGACAATGGTAACCTTTGGAAGTTTCCTTTTCCATCATTGAGATAAAGGCGATCTTCGAGATTCTTGTTCAATTCTTTTTCGTCATTCCCGCCACTGACCACATAAAGATCTAAATCCCCGTCCTTATCAAAATCTATCGCTGCAGCTGCAACATCTTCATATTTTTTATCTTTTTCAAAATCGATATTTGCTTTTTGTTCTACAAACCCATTTTTTTGTTGAAACAAGAATTTAGCTTTTTGAAACCTCGCTCCTCCGATAAAAAGATCCTTTTTCCCATCCTGATTAAAGTCTTCATAAACTACTGCTGGTCCTTCTCTCGACAATAATTCGGGAATTAATTTATCCGCATTATAATCATCAAATTTATTTTCACTATGCTTAACAGCTAGGACAGATAGAGACTTTGAAGTCGTTTCAATTTTAGGAAATTGATATGGTTTTGCATTTTCACTTTTATCTATCTTATGGTGTTGGTTAATCCCGATTTTTTCAAAAACCTCTTTAGTTTGATTCGCCCAAACAATCACGACAGAGTCTAGCTTCGTTTCATTTCCAAGACCAAAATGAAGAACATGAGAACTTGAAGATTGATAACCTCTAGTTGTTGTGTAGATTTGTTTTTTACTTTTTTGATTGTAAAAAACTTCGACGCTTGTACCTTTCAAAGTTTTTTGAGTATCCTTATTTTTTAATTCAAATGCAACAAAGTTATTCTTTCCTTGGCTAGTATTTTCTAAAAGCGAAGCATTTGCATTGATATTATTGACCAAGAGATCTAAATCACCATCTTTATCAAAATCAGCATAAGCTGCACCGTTTGAAAAGGTAGGCGGACCTACTTTTTGCTCGGCAATATCTGAGAAAACTAAATCTTCGTTTTGTAAAAAAAGTAAATTATTTAATTTCTGCGCAGGCATGGCATTTAAAAAAGCATCTAATTCTTCTTGAGGTAATTTACCGGTAAGAGATGCCTCTCTATTATTTACAAACTTGATATAATCTAAATCGTTAGGTCGTTTTACAATTCCGTTAGAAATAAAAATATCAGATTTTCCATCATTATCAAAATCTTGTAGTAACACCGACCAACTCCAATCCGTCGCATAGGTATTGGTCATCAAAGCGATATCTGCAAACTGATTTCCTGCTTGTTGTAACTGAAAATGATTCCTTGCATATTGATCTTCAAAACCAAATTCTTCTCTAATTTTAAAAACCTGATCCGTATCTTCTCCTCCTGACTTTAAGGCTACCGCTTCATCATAAGGCAACATGTCCGTCGTAAAAATATCCATAAGACCATCATCATTCATATCCGCAATATCTACACCCATCGTAAATTTTGAAGAATGGCTCAACATTGAAGACATAGATTCTGTGAAGGTCTTATTTCCATTATTGATATAAATGTAATCGTTTTCATGAAAGTCATTTCCTACATAAATATCTGGCAAGCCATCGTTGTTGATATCCGTCGTCATGACTCCTAATCCATAGCCAATCGCACTGCTATATATTCCAGCTTGCTCCGTTACATCTACGAATGTTCCTTCTGCTTCGTTGATTCTGTTTTCGAGTAAACGGTCTCCTGATAATTCATCTTTTTGATTTCGCTTGTTAATTTTCCCATAACTTCTCACTGAGTGTACCGAATGATTTAACAGGTAAACATCCAAATCGCCATCTTGGTCATAATCGAAAAAAGAAGCTTGTGTAGAATATCCAGAAAAGTCTAATCCGTATTTTGCAGCTGACTCGGTGAAGGTCTCATCTCCGTTATTGAGGTATAATAAATTATGCGTTTCAGCTCCTGAGACAGGAGCCACTTTACAAATATAAATATCGAGTAAGCCATCACCATTTACATCATCCATCGTCGCTCCGGTTGACCAGGTTGTTAGTGCTTTGATTCCACTTTTTTTGGTGATGTCTTCAAATTGTAGATTGCCTTTATTTAAAAATAATTTATCCTGAGATTCATTGGCTGTCAATAGCACATCTTCCAATCCGTCTTGATTGATGTCTCCGATAGCTACACCTCCTCCGTTATAATAGTAGAGGTATTCTAGGATATTTAAATCTGTACTTGGTCGTAGTTCATTGGAAAAATTGATCCCGGAAGCATTGCTTGCTTTTTCAACAAACAGAGCAGGGGAACTTGTATTATCTTGAGTCTGTTCTTCAGGCTGACAGGCGAAAAAGAAACTGATTGATAGCAATAAGAAGGCTATGTATTTTTTTTGCATGTTTGTTTTTTGATAGAAGCCATTGAATAACATCTTAATTAGACTTTAGCAATTAGTTTTCTTCAACACTTTTTTCATTGAAAAAAAAGTGTCCAAAAACTCTAGACAAAATAAATGCTAAACACGCAGGCCGTCACCCGCTCCCACCTATTTTGTCATTCCTAACCCGCAGTTCCAAGTAATAGCTAAGTATGTTGCTTTTCATTCTTAATAAAACTAGAGGCTTGTTCTAAAAACTAAAAGCGGCCAAAGAATCTCTACTGACATTAACCATTATTGTTTTGTCCATTATAACAAAATCTCTAATTTCTCCTTTGACATGAAAGCCACTTTCTTCTTTATTTAAAACGAATTTATTGTCTCCTTGATTTTCTAAATACTGACCATAACTTCCATCATAGATCCCCATCTCTGGCAACACATAAAACAAATTACCTCCTAATAAAACATCCTGATCGCCATCCTCATCAAAGTCAGCGGTAGTGATTGCATACACCGGGCTGAATTGTATTTCCGTAGGCAAAGGAATGGATTCAAATTTAAAATCACCTTGATTAATCAAGATGACGGTTTGGAGTTGATTGGTCTCTAGTACCGATGCCAAATCTAATTCTTCTTTAGAAAAAATCGTTGTAATATCTGCTTTTTTAAATGATTCAAAATCTGGAAATTTTTTCTTGATTTTTTTAATCTGATCGATCAACGTATGGCGAAGTGCATAAGGGTAATCTTTACCATCTTCCGCTTCGAAAGTCATGACGCCTTCTTGCATTCCATTTGAATCGAAATCAGAATAATATAATTTAATCGGTTTTTCTTCAGAAGCTTTGAATCGACTATTTTCTCCAAGATTACCAGCGATGATATCTAAATCTCCATCCTGATCTGCATCAAAAAGATGTACTGTATTCCACCATCCTTTTAGTCCAGTATTTACATTAAGTTTAGCGAGTTTGAATTGTCCATTTTTCCACCTAAATATTTTTATCTCCATAAATTCTCCGACGACTAGCAAATCTAATTCACCATCTTTATTGATATCGGCAAAGGCTGCATCTGTTACCATTCCAATATTCTGAAGTCCTGGACAAAGTTTGCTTGTTTGATCTGTAAAGTTTCCTTGACCATCGTTCACCAATAGAAAAGAAGAACAAGGTGCTCCAAATTTTCCAACTTTCACTCGTTCCCCAACAAAGATATCTTCGTCGCCATCTTGATCGAAATCAGCAAAGGCAATTGCACCGGTGCTTATTTTATTTTGCTCATTTGGAAATCGATTAGCCTGGATTTTAAAATTACCTAGACCATCGTTCAAAAATAAATGGTCATATAAATATTCTGAATATTCCGAAAGTTCCACTCCTCCACTCGCCAAATAAATATCCAAATCTCCATCTTTATCTACATCAAATAAAATGCATTTGGTATGCTCTGATTCTTTTACTTTTAGAAAATCAGTGTTTGGTGTTTGAGCTTCGAATTGTTGTTCACCTTTATTGAAATGGATTTCAGTGATCTGACCTTTCGCTCCTGGAAAAACTAAATCAGGTAGACCATCTCCGTTCAAATCGCCTTTACCTATCTTCCCACCTTCATTGCTTCGCATGTGGTAAATCAGACGTTCTCTGTTGAAATCAATGTATTGATTTTCCTTTTTAAAGTATTTGGCAGGGTTTGTTATTTTTTTAAAAATGGAATTATTTTCGTTGGCTATATTGTTATTGTTTTGAGCAGTTTCTTCTTTGACAACAATCGTCTGATTCGTTGAAACATCTGAAAGCAAGCTCGTTTTTCCTGAAGGCCAAACAATTTTCACATCCACTATTTTCGCCTCCCCTACTCCGATATTCGGTCGAAAATCGATGCTTGATTGAAAACCTCTGGTTGGAATATTTTCATAATGAAAATTTTGATCTCCTGAAGTCGCCGTGATCTTTGCACCAATACCAAAGGTATTCGATTCTGTTCCTTCTAATTGAATTTTAATGTAATTTGCTTTTTCATTATCCAACAAATTTTCATAAACAAAGCAAGGCATGTTGACATTATTCACCACTAAATCCAAATCTCCATCATTATCAAAATCTCCGTAAGCAGAGCCATTTGAAAAACTTGGTGTCAACAAACCGCTTGTAACATATTCTTCAAAATGAAGTCCATCAATATTTTTAAAAGCATGATTGGCCACCTTATTAGATGGAATCACATCAACTAGTTCTTTATAATTTACACCATCTTCACTCACCAAAGATTTCATGACCGCTTCATTAGAAATATAAGTCAAATAATCCTGATTGGTCAAATCTTTATAAATTCCATTGGCAACAAAAAGGTCTTTAAAACCGTCATTATCCATATCAAAAAACAAAGCTCCCCAACTCCAATCCGTGGCATCTACACCTGCCAAACGAGAAACTTCGCTGAAGGTATTATTGCCATTATTTTGATGTAAAACATTTCTGGTAAATTGATGGTGATAACCATTAGTGACATTGTACTGATACTTGTTCCAGTTTTCAAAAGTAGTCACCGTTTTGAGGCGTTCGTAATCCGAAGGAAGCATTTCCGTTACAAACAAATCCGCATTTCCATCATTATTAATATCCGCTGCATCCGCTCCCATGGAAGCTCCACTGATGGAATGCATCTGATCAACAAGGTCTTCTTTGAAAGTACCATCTTGTTGATTGAGGTAAAGATAATCTCGTTCAAAAAAGTCATTCGAAATAAAAATATCCAACCAAGAATCATTATTAAAATCATTCACCGTTACCCCTAAACCAAAGCCTATGACGCTACCATAAATTCCAGAATCTTCGCTTACATCATAAAAGCGGCCATCACGATTTTCCATCAGTTTATCTCCTCCTAATTCATCTCGTTTTGGTCGTTCGTTTTTCTTTAAATTAAAACTACCAATCGCTTGATAAGAATTATTTAAAATATAAACATCTAAGTCGCCATCTTTATCATAATCAAAAAATGCAGCATGAGTAGAGTATCCTTTGTCATTTAAATTATAGGCTGCTGCTGATTCTTCAAACTGAAGATTTCCTTTATTTATAAATAGTTCATTTTCTTTATTATCTCCTTTGATATCTCCAGAATTACAAACATAAATATCCAATAAACCATCGTTATTGACATCAACAAAAGTAACACCAGTCGACCAGGACTTCTCTCCTTTTACACCAGCCTTTTCGGTAATATCTTCGAATTGGAAATCACCTTTATTGAGGTAGAGTTTATTTGCCGATTGATTGGAGACCATATATAGATCAATCAGTCCGTCATTATTGAGATCACCGACCGCTACTCCTCCGCCATTATAAAAATTACGATATTTATAAACATTGAATTCTTGTGTCGAGGAAAGATCATTAGAAAAATCGATACCGATCTTTTCATTATCCAACAACTGAAATAAAGGACCACTTGGTGATTCCTTTACACAAGAAAAACAAGTGAAAACAATTAAAAACAGACCAGTCAGTTGTGTAGTCATATTCATCTTAGTAACTCTTTTATTTTGAAGGTTCCTTGGGTTTTCTTAAGTCTTGAATTTTGACGGTTACATCTTTATCTGAAGTTCGATACATTAGAATTTGTCGATTGCCATCTACTTTTGCGAAAGCTTTTTGCTTCTCGTCTATATCGATTTCGATAAAAGGATTTCCGTCATATTCTCTCATATATTTTTTCTTCAATTTTTCGATCAAAGCTTCCGCATGATACTGTTCATTCCAAGGCGCCCATTTGAGATAACTCATCTTCATGTGCATGCCGTGCATGACTTTATTTTGATCAAAAATACCATAAAAAAGCATCTCTACTTTATCTGAATTTTCCACCATAGAATCCATTTGCATGGTGTACTTGGCAAACTTATTTCCACTTCCCTGGCTAATTATTTTTTGCTTGTTCAGGTCCCAACAAACGCTGTAAAAATCTTTTAGGGTTTCGCCTAGTTTCATTCCAAAGATTAAGTCATCATGGATAACACCAGATTTTAATTCACGTTTGACCACTTTTGAATATTCAGATTCACAAGAGCTTAACACAAAGCACAATAGCAATAAAAAGACAAACTGCTTTACAACTAAATTCATAATTTGATTATTAAATTTATTTTTTCAAATGAATGAATGAATGAATGAATGAATTAAAACGAATAAACCTTCACCGCTTGATTAATCGAACCGACTAATATTCTACGCTCATCTAATAATTCAAAATCTCTAATTTGTCCACTTATATTTAGGGATTCCACTTCCTCAAATTTGATGGTGCCCTCTTTTTCTTTTCCAAAAACTATCCATGCTTTAGATGCATCATCTCGACCAAACTGTGGCTTTGTCAAATAATGATTTCCTCCAACTAGCAAATCTTTTTTACCATCATGATCGAAGTCATGGGCGATCGCCGCATGTATCGAAGAAAATTGCAACTCCTCTGGTAACGTTTGTTTTTCAAAACGACCATTGCGTTTAAAATACAATTGACTTTCTAAGACATCTAAATTCAGGACTGTACATTTTTCTAAAGTTTGGGGATCAAACAATTGCTCCATGGTCGCTTCAGAATAATCTTTATAGAATACATATTTCTTTTTTAAAAATGGCAATTGCGACATCAATTCATCCATATCTAAAGAAGGATAAATTTCCCCATCTACTTCTTCTGCTAAAATTTGCTCCACACTTCCATTCGAATCAAAATCATAGAGATATAATTTATGATTGGTATCCAAGGCACTGTTTTGTCCAATATTTCCTACAAAGATATCTTCTTCTCCATCATCATTAAAATCATGGACCAATATTTTATTCCAAAGACCATTGGTATTTTCTAAACCCAATTCTTGTTTTTCAAAATCATCTCCAGTATTGATAAAAACAGTGATCGGCATCCACTCCCCTACGACCATTAAATCCGGCAATTCATCATTATTAACATCGAGCCATTTTGCATCGGTGATGATTCCAAGGTTTTCAAATTGTGGTGAATTTACCAGTTCAAATTCTTGTTGGCCTTTATTTTTAAAAAGGTATCCTGAACCTGGTAAACCATAAGTATTATTCCCATTTCGTTCTCCAACAAAAACATCCAGGAGTCCATCTTTGTTATAATCTGAAATAGCCACCGCTCCGGTAGCGACAGGTTTTAAAAACGAGAAGGCCTTATCCTTTTTGCTTAGCTGCCCTTTTCCATCATTGATATAAAGTTCATCTTGTAATTCTGCAGCTTGAGGTGAAAAAGCCGTTCCTCCATTTGCAATATAAACATCTTGATCTCCGTCATTATCGCAATCAAAAAACAAAGCTTCTGTAACTTCAGATCGTTTTCCAGATTCAAAAGATGTTATATCATTTTTTGAATCTAGTCCTGAGAATTGAAGATTTGAAACTTGTCCTTTTCCACCTCCCATAAAGACATCTAAAACTTGATCATTATTCAAATCAGCTATCGCTAAGGCAGGTCCTTCAACAGTATTCATTTTCATTAATAAACGCTCTCGATTAAACTGATTAAAATTTGGCTGTTGATGAATGAGACCTAGAGTTTCTTCTAATTTAAAAATCGATATTGAGCTTTCAGTATTAAATGCTGCAATATTTTTTCCTTGTTCTTTTTCTTCTAATTGTATGGTCGAATTTACTTGGACATCGGTATGTAAATCGTAATGTCCGTCCGGCCAAATGATCTTAAGACTATCGACATTATTACACGATCCTAAGCCTAATAAAATCTGATTGGAAACGCTTGATTGAAATCCTCTTGAAGGATATTGTTCGCTCATAAAAGTTTGATCGCAAGCATAAATAATTACTTTAGCACCAATTGCTCTAGTATTAGCATTTTTACCTTTAAGGTCTATTTTTAAATAACTTCCTCCTTGCTCGTTTGCAGTATTTTCAAAAAGGAAGCTCGACATATTGACATTGTTAAAAACTAGGTCAAGATCTCCGTCATTGTCTAAATCTCCGTATGCACAACCATTGCTAAAACTTGCTTTCCCTAAGCCCCAATTATCCGATTGATTTTCAAAATTAAAATCTCCTATATTTTTAAAAGCAAAATTTGAAATAGCCTCTGATGGCATCGCATCGATCAAGCTGGTAATCGCATCATTATTTCCTTTTTTAAGACTGCTTTTAACTTTCGTATCATTGGCCATAAAGGCTAAATAATCTCGATCTAATAAATCTTTATAAATTCCATTTGCGACGATAATATCTTTTAAACCATCATTATCAAAATCTTGCATCAAGCAAGACCAACTCCAATTGGTTCCTTCTATTCCAGCCTTTCGGCCGATTTCTAAAAAACCGGCATCCCCCATATTTCGCTGAAGCATATTTCTAGGAAACTGATGGGAATAACCTTTAGATGTCGCTAAAGAATATTTTTTCCAAGACTCATAAATCGCTTTTGTTTTTTTCCTATTTACAGTATTTGGAAGCATTTCTGTGATCATCAAATCCGGTAATAAGTCATTATCAAGATCTGCTACATCAGCCCCCATTGATCCTAGAGGGAAACATTGAAAATACTTTTCACCTTGTTCTGTAAATGTTTTATCTTGATTATTGATATACAAATAATCCTTTTCAAAAAAGTCATTTGAAATATAAATATCGGTCCATCCATCCAAATTAAAATCACTCAGCGTTATCCCTAAACCAAAACCAATCTCACTACTAAATATTCCAGACTCTTGAGTTACATCATAAAAGCGTCCATCTCTATTTTCAAAAAATTTATTTCCGTTTTCACTGTATTCTTTTCTTTTGTCTTTCACCAAATTTAGTCCGCCAATAGATCTTAAAGAATTATTGAGCAGGTAACAATCCAGATCACCATCATGATCGTAATCAAAAAAAGCAGATTGAATCGAAAGACCTTTTACATCTAAACCATATTCGACAGAGCGTTCTTCAAATTGCAAACCTGCCGACTCACTCCCCTTGTTTATAAACAATTCATTGTGTCTGTTTTCACCTTCCGGCTTTCCAGCTTTACATACATATAGATCTAACCAACCATCGCCATTGACATCAACAAAATTAGCTCCTGAAGACCAAACATTTGGGCAAGCTAATCCGCTCGATGCTGTTATATCTTCAAATTCCCAGTTTCCTTTATTGAGGAACATTTTATTATCTACGAGATTTCCGGTAAAGTAAATATCCAATAAACCGTCGTTATTGATATCTCCCATAGCGACACCTCCACCATTATAAAAATTCCGATAAGTATAAGGATTAAATTCTTCTGTATAGGTAAGGTCATTTCGAAAAGAGGCGGTATCCTCGCTCTTCAGGACGAAGAGGTGTTGATCTTGTTTACAGGCCTGCGAAAGCAAGACAAATAAAAGACAAAATAGTAAGTGATACCGAAGGAGCATATTTTTTACACAAGTACTTTTAATGAAAAAGGGTTACCCCCGAAGAGGTAACCCCAAAATTAATATTTTAATTTCAATTTAGTAACCTGGATTCTGAGTAAGTGATCCAGCACTAGCTGTAATTTGCTCAGCTGGAATTGGGAAAATATTTACGTGATCAGAAGGATCATTTGGTTTTTCCCACCAAGATTCATTGTATTTTCCAAAACGGATCAAGTCAGTTCGACGAGAAGATTCTTGGAACATTTCTCTACCTCTTTCAGCAAGAAATTCATCTGCATCAATGGTTGTTAATGCACTTACACCTGCTCTTCCTCTTACAACGTTTACATCAGGTAAAGCGTCACCCCAGTTTCCGCTCATTCTTGCCATTGCTTCTCCTCTGATTAAGTAAACTTCACCTAATCTTAAGATAGGAAAATCATTATCCATATCTGGACGACCGAATTGTTTAAAACTAAATTTACCAGGACGAGCACCAGCTTCTCTTTGAGAGTTAGGCTGTAGTTCGTTAATAGAAGGTGTGTAGTTCAATACAAGATTTCCATCATCAGAAGCGTAATCAAGTACAGCAGAACCACCAAAATCTAATTGCTCACCAACAATAAAACTAGCCTGTTTTCTTTTATCACCATCTTCGAAAGAATTATAAAATTCTTCTAAAGTAGCATAACCATTCCAAGGCTGAGCATCAAAGTTCCAAGTAAACTGAGAAGAATAATGAAGATTCATTGAAGAGAAGTTCATTCCTCCCCCACTCGCTTCATCATAGAATACAGAGAAAATATGCTCTGGATTGTTTTCATTATTTGCAGCAAAAACTGCAGCAAATCCTTCCAAATCATCCGGATCAGATTCTACACCTGCTCTCTTTCCAAGGTTTGTAACAGTACATCCATCATCGCATAATCTGTAAACACCGCTATCAATAATGTAAGCTGCAGCATCAGCTGCTTCTTCATAATGAGCACTACCTACATATGCTTCAGCATTCAGGTATAATTTTGCAAGCATACCCAAAGCAGCATATTGATTGATTTCATAAGGACTAAAATCAGCACCTAGTGGACTAGCTGCTAAATTCATTGAAGCAGAAACTTCAGTGATACCTAATGCTTCTAATAACTCATCTTCTATAAAATCAAACACTTCTTGACTCGAAGCTTGAGGAGCATCAACTCCTGGCTCTTCAATAATTTTTACATTACCATACAAGTCTAATAATCTTAAGTAAAAATAAGCTCTAAGCGCTTGGGCTTGAGAAGTTTGATTAGCATCCAATGCACCGCCATCAAGTAATTCATTTACCGTATTAATGGCATTATAGGTTTGTACCCAAGTACCATTTACCATATCATGAGTTGGTCCATAAGTATGTTGGTGTAATTCAACCAAGATACCACCATCAAACCAATCACCACCCTTAGCACAGATAACCATTTCATCTGTTGTGATTTCCTGAATTGAATAGTAACCACCGTGGTTAGCAGTACCTGCATTTCTCAACTCTCCATAAGCACCACTTAAAGGTCCTCCGCCAGGTCCACCACCAACAGGTGTTATACCTGGTACACTAATTTCAGTTGTAACATCTCCTATCAGATCCTCTTCAAGATCTGTACAAGATTGTATTGCGAACATTGCCGCAAAAACAATAAGAATTTTTGAAAATTTATTCATAATTA
Source organism: uncultured Saprospiraceae bacterium (assembly GCA_937921595.1). Taxonomy (GTDB): domain Bacteria; phylum Bacteroidota; class Bacteroidia; order Chitinophagales; family Saprospiraceae; genus JAHDHW01. The sequence goes on along the minus strand of CAKZTD010000074.1, from coordinate 30,817 downwards.
TTAATTCTTTTAAAAGTTAACATTAAGTCCCAATGCAAATGATCGGGCAGAGAAATAATTATTTCTTCTATCAATACCAGGTGCTAAAGGATCAGAAGGACCTACATTAATATCTCCATTACCTTCAGCTCCACGATCTGTAAAACTTGGCTCTGGATCAGAACCTGTATACTTCGTAATTACAAAAGCATTTTGTACAATAAAAGATAAACTCATTCCATCGATAGCAGAATTATTAAATTTAAAACGCTTAGAGATCGTTAAGTTATCCAATTTGAAAAAGTCAGCTTTTTCAACATAGAGAGAACTAAATCTCGCCGTAGTTAATCCATCAACTGCTAAATCAGTATTTATATAATTGTAAGAAGACTGAGTAGACAATCTTGGCTCGTAGAATGCTCTGAAAGTATTTACTAAGCTGTGACCAAATGCACCTCTAAAGAAAGCATTTACAGACCAGTCGCCGAAGCTTACTTGGTTAGTCCAACCTAATTCTAAATCAGGAACACCATTTCCTAAAACTGCAAAATCTACATCCGGATCCAATGCGTTATCCTGACCAGCAACGATCATACCGTCACCATTAACATCTTCAAATACTGGATTTCCTTCTTCAACACCTGCGAATACTGGTCCCCAGATATTTCCAATTTCTTCTCCTTCTTGTACTATAACTACATTGGTACCATTCTGACCAGGAGCACCTAAGTTACCTCTAGTCTCTGCTTCTAACACATATTCTTCCAAAATTGTTTTATAGGTAGAAAGAACGATTCCAGTATTATAATTAACATTAGCAGATTGAATCAAGTCATAGTTTAAAGCTACCTCTAAACCTTTAGTATTCAATTTACCTGCATTTTCGAAACGCTTATCTACACCAAACACAGCTGCATCAACTGTTCTTTCTAAGATAAAATCAGAAATGTCTCTGTTGTATAAATCGATAGTAGCAGATAATTTACCTGCAGTTACTTCGATACCAAAGTTAATCTCTGCTTTCTCTTCCCATTTCAAATCAGTGTTAGCAGCTCTTGCCAAACTTGTAGTAACAGCACCTGTAGCACCATCGTTTTCAATATTTCTAATCTCTTGTGCTAATCCACTTGCTTCAGGAAGTGCACCAGTTACACCGTAACCTAGTCTTGCTTTCAACAAGTCAACACCACCAATCTGAAGGTATTTGTTTAAATCAACACCTACACCGAAAGCTGGAAATAATCCCCACTTATTATCGATACCTAATTTCGAAGATCCTTCTCTACGAAGAGAAGCATTAACGAAAATTGCATCATCAAAAGTAAAGTTAGCACGACCGAAGAATGCAATAATTTTATTATCAGGAGAAGCATTACTGTTTGCATCAATAAAACCAGCATTATTCAAATCCTGAGAAGTTTCAATCAAGTTAGCGAAATCCAAATCGTTGTTTGGAAAATCACCAAGACTGAAAAATTTATCACTAAAATTATCTTGTTGGTAAGAGTATCCACCAGTAATTCTAAGATCTGATTTATCACCAACAGAAGTCAAGTAAGTAGCGTAAGTTTCATACAAGTTGAAAGTAAAATCAGACTCGTAAAATTCTGCTAAACCTTTTCTTGTTGGACTTGTAGCATTACCTCTAAAGTTAGCCGTGGTTGGTGCATATTGGTTATTAGAAATATCTGTTCTTTGCTGCGCAACTCTAAAGTTAAGCGTCAAGTTTTCTAATATGTTGTAACCAAAGTTTGCACTGTAGTTAAATTCTCTTCTTTCTGTTTGATTTATGTTTTGTTCAACAATCGATTTAGGATTGAAGCTATCAAACAAACCAAGTGTTTCAAAAAATCCACCGAACTGAGGACCATTGAAAATAAAAGGAGAATTTGCACCTAATACAGGAGCAGTTGGGTTATAAAGAATCGCATATCTTAATGCTTCATCGTAACCATTTTCTTGATCTCTGTGTGTGTAAGAAGTACTGAAATCAATTTTTAATTTATCGTCAAATGCTTTTGTAGAAAAGTTCAAACGAGTATTAAATTGGTCGTAACCAGTTTTTTGAAGGATACCGTTTTTCTCTCTAATGTTAGCAGAAATACGGAACGTTGAATTAGATCCAATTCCTCCAGAAGCAGCAAGACCATGATTGTGACTAAATGGATTTGTTGTTACTTCATCCAGCCAATCTGTTCGAGAACCTAAATCAGTACCACCAGCTGCTGCAAATTCACTAGCAGACAATGTTTGTACAGGATTCAAAGCAGATTCAACAGACATTTGGCCATTATAAGACCATTGGATTTCTTGTGAAGATGATCCTTTTTTAGTGGTCACAATGATTACCCCACTTGATCCTCGAGAACCATAGATCGCCGCAGCAGATCCATCTTTCAATACACTGATACTTTCGATATCATTAGGATCAACGTTTTGTAAAGAAGCACCGATAACACCATCGATAACTACTAAAGGCTGAACATTAGCTCCAACAGTAGATAGTCCTCTAAGACGAATCGTACTTTGTGAGTTTGGATCTCCACCTCTGTTGTAAACTTGTAAACCTGCTACTTTTCCTTGAAGTAACTGGGCAGGGTCACCAATAACCCCTTGATTAAAATCTTTTGCAGTAACCTCTACGACAGAAGAGGTAATTTCTTTTTCTTTCTGAGTACCATAACCGGTAACTACGATTTCATCCAGAATAGTCCCTGCAGACATCTGGAAATCGACTACATTGGAAGCACCCAACGCAACCGTTTGAGTTGAGTAACCAGTATAAGAGAATTGAAGTTCTGTTGATCCTTCAGGAACAGCAATGCTGTACTTACCATCAAAATCGGTAATTGCACCTTTGGCAGTTCCTACTACGACTACAGAAGCCCCAATCAAGGGTTCACTGGTTTCTGCATCGGTCAAAGTACCTGAAATGGTACGCTGAGCCATTGCAAAAGTCCCCATTGTTACGAAAAGAAGCAACAATGCATACTTTAAGTCAAATTTAAGTTTCATACACTATTAGGGTTTGGTTAATTAAATAATTCACTAACTATAAAAAAATCGTTTTTCTAATCATGACGATCCTTCATAAAAAATTTAAGCTTTAAATATTTTTATTAAAAGGGGTCAAAACTAGAACAAACAATAAATACGAATACTATTTTCAGGAGAACGATAAGGGAATGAGGAGGAGCTTTAAAAATATGTTTCTCTCTATTAAAGCAAAACCTTGAGTCGCATATACTAAATTTTGTTCTTTTAAAATAGAACAGAAGTCATACAATCTTTCAGAATGTATGTCAAAAACAAAATTTAGTTAGGATTTCAGATTGGTAGATTACTAGGACAAAGATAAACATTATTCTTTCTTTTTATTAAAATCATTTAAATAATTATAGCTAATTTGTCAGGAAGAGCCTAGGATTGGAGATATAGATTGTTTTTTTTTAAAATCGCCTATTAACCTACCAAGGTGTGCACGCTTTTTCATTTAAAATCGATTTTCTCGACTGCATTGAAGCCAAAAGTATATGAAGCAATTTTTCCTTTTATTTTTCATCTGCTGCACATTAACTACTCCTGCCATTTCTCAACATGACATCCATGGAAGAAAGAAGATTGACATCCCATTTCAATTAGAAAACAATTTTATTATCGTAAATATCCGCTTCAATAAAGTATTGCCCCTAAAATTTATATTCGATACCGGAGCGGAATACACCATCCTTAATAAAAGGGAATTTGCTGACATGATAGGCATTAAGTATGAAAAAGAGTTCAAAATAAGGGGTTCAGATATGACTACGATCTTAACCGCCTATCTAGCTCGTGGTGTAAATCTGGAAGTAGGCTCCGTTCATAATCCAAATCAAGATTTTTTAGTTTTAGGAGAAGATTATTTTAAATTTGAAGCACTCGCAGGTGTTGAAGTCCATGGTATTCTAGGAGCTAATTTTTTTAGTCGATACATTGTAAAAATAAACTACCGTAAAAGGGTAATCACCTTGTATGACCCTGAGTTTTTTATAGCACCTTCAGATTATGAAGAAATCCCTATTTCTGTTTTTAAAAACAAACCATATATAGAAATCCCATCAAAACTTTATGCTCAGGACTCTACGGCTATGATCAAATTATTAATCGACACCGGAGCCAGTCTTACTTTATTGCTTTATACAGATACACATCCCGCTCTTGATGTACCTGATAAAATCGTCAGAGGCAATATCGGAAAAGGTCTTGGAGGGGACATTGAAGGCTTTATCGGACGATTTCATGAAATAAAGATTGGCAAATCCTACAAACTAAACAATCTGGTGGCCAGTTATCAAGAGATTTATGAGTACATGGACACCACTGAGATCAATAATAGAAATGGGTTGATAGGCAATGTCGTTTTGAGCCGTTTTGATATCATTTTGGATTATTACCGTCAAAAAGCATATTTTAAACCAAATAAATCCTACAAAAGGAATTTTAAATTTGATCGGAGTGGCTTAGTCTTCTTAGCAAGTGGCGCTGACCTAAATACTTACACTGTTAATTTCGTAGTTCCAGGCTCACCTGCAGACTTAGCTGGTATCATGAAAGGAGATCGAGTAAAAAAGGTTAATTGGCTCCCTATCAACTACTTAAGCTTAGCTGATCTGACTCGTAAACTTCAGGGAAAAGTAGGAAAAATAATAAAATTGAAGATCATCAGAGATGGAAAAAAGATCACGAAGACTTTTAAGCTGAAAGATATTATTTGATTGATTGCTAGGAAATATAAAAGAAATGCGGAAGTCGTATTTCAAATCTAAAAAAAGAGTGTAAGCAAAGCTCTAGGTATAAAACCTAATCCCTTGAAAAAGTGTAAATTAACCCTTGATTTGCTTTGGTATTTTTGTTAATTAATCGTATATTTGCAGTCCAATTTGAAAATAAATAGTTTTCAAATAATTTTTAACTTAAAATCACAGTTTAATGTTCGCAATCGTAACGATAGCTGGTCAACAATTTAAAGTTGAGGAAGGTCAAGAGATCTTCGTCCACCAGTTAGAAGCCACGGAAGGTGATAATGTCTCTTTCGATCAAGTACACTTGATTGAAAATAATGGCAAAACCTCTGTCGGCAAGCCGGTAATTAGCGCTGCCTCTGTGGGAGCCACGGTGCTTGGGCACCAAAAAGGAGATAAGGTAATTGTCTTCAAGAAAAAACGTAGAAAGGGGTATAGAAAAAAGAATGGACACCGTCAAAGCTTCACAAAGCTTAAGATTGACAGTATCAAAGGTTAATTTTTAGAAAAATTTCCTTAAACTCTTTCAATTCTCATCTATACATCTTATTTTTAATCATTGTAAATAGTTAGAAATGGCACATAAAAAAGGGGTCGGTAGTACAGATAACGGACGTGATAGTAATCCTAAGTACTTAGGAGTAAAATTATTCGGGGGCCAAAAGGCTAAAGCGGGTAGTATCATCGTTAGACAAAGAGGTACTAAATTTCACCCAGGCGAAAATGTAGGGATCGGTAGAGATCATACTTTATTCGCACTTTCAGAAGGTACAGTAACCTTCAAAAAAAGAAGATTAAATCGAACTTTTGTTAATATCGTTCCTTTTGGAGAAGTTCAAGAGACTATAGCAAAAGTAAAAACTGCTAAAAAAGCTAAAGCAGCACCGGCTCCAGCGCCTAAGCCTGTTAAGGCAGCAGCACCGGCAGCTCCAGCTACAGATGCAGCAGATGATTTGAAAAAAATAGAAGGCATCGGCCCTAAAATCGAAGAATTGCTAAATAACGCAGGAATTCGTACCTTTGCAGTACTAGCTAGTACTGATGCATCGAAAGTCAAAGAGATTTTGAATGATGCAGGTAGCCGATACAAGTCACACGATCCTACGACTTGGCCAGCTCAGTCAGGAATGGCAGCAGCAGGCGAATGGGATAAATTGAATGCATGGCAAGATGAATTAGACGGAGGTAAAGTTGTCAGCGCTTCTTCAGAGGAAGAAGAATAAAATAGTTTTAGTTTTCATAGCTTTATATTTTTTGTTGTTAGCCCTATCTCCCAGATAGGGCTATTTTTTTGCTTTGTAGTAAAGGCATAAAAAAAGGCCTCTTTGCTTTTCAGCAAAGAGGCCTTTTTAGATCGAGCTATTAGCAGCCACTTATATAATTCTCGCTTGTTTCATCACTCCAAGAAAGTTATGCCAGCGATAATTTACTTTTTTGATAAAACGATTCGTCGAAACCGTTTTTAATTTCCTCATCATATGACCTCTTTGACTTTCATCAAAATCTGTTAATTGATAAATATTCGAAAATGAAGTCCCATATTTCATATTAAAATAATCCAGTAAATCTTCCTGAACTAAAATATGGAACTCGCTAAAATATTGAAACGCTGATCGGCCTATCCCTTTTCCTTCAAGAAAATTTTTCAGAATACCCCGTTCAAAAATATGCTCTACACAAGGAATGTAAATCCCATCCGAATTCTTCACTTTGCATGACATCACTTCTGTTTCGTCCAGATAAGTAATCGAATTATGAACAAACCGATGAACGAAATTAATGATCAACTCCGAATTGTCTTTGAATTTTAAAATGGCTCTCGACAATTTAAAAGAAGAAGTCATTGTAATATTATTCAGATCAGGTAGCTTTCTTAAATTATCAATTAAAGAATTTAGCTCCTCATTTTTAAAGAGGATATCCAGATTAGAAGTGTGTTCCGTAATCGGAATAGGATTTAATAAAGCGTACTTCGTAGCATTTAAATGTTGAAGAAGGGCTCCTTGGAATTTTGAGATCGTTTTCATTATTGGTCTTAAAGGTATTTGTTTTCTGGAAGGTGATTTTAATAATACAATAACACTGCCTATTTGTAATGATACATTATAGATCATTGCAATAAGTATTGACAGTAAACGATAAGAAAGGCAAAAAAAGTTCGGAGGGAAGCGTTATTTTTTCAAAAAAGCTATTGAAATTGTTTATATCTTTTCTAGTACAGCGGTTTCTAACCAACCTTCTTCTCCATTACTAAGACGGATTTTTTTCCAATCACCGATTTCATCTAGAATAGACAAACTAGTTCCTGCATGAAGTTCAAGAATATTTTCACTGTCTTCATCCGGTGCGCTTTTAAGATCTATCTGCGCAATGGTTATTACCGCTCTCTTAGAATTTTTAATATTTTTGGAAGCACTAAACCCTAAAGCAAATGGAAATATACTTAAGATTAAAAGACTAAGGCCTATTACAAAACCTCGCTTACGTAGTTGTCTATTTGATCCACGAAACCAAATAACCAAACCTGCAATTCCTGCCCATAAGAAAATTAATCCTATGATTCCCCACCCTCTTGGACCAAACATAGTCTGCAAATTTTTCCACCATCGAGTTACAAAAAATTCTGAGATGACTTCAATCTGATCTGGGAGGTTACTTCTTACTACCTGAAGATTATATTCAATATCTTTATTTCGTGGAGCAAGCAAGGCTGCCTTTTCCAAATGAAGTACCGCATATCCAAGGTCATTAAGCCTAAAGTATGAATTCCCTAGATTATAGTGAAGCTCTGCGGATTGAAATCCTTCTTCTAACAATTCTTCGTATTGTTCGATTGCTGATTTAAAATCTCCGGCTTCGTAATTCTCATTTGCGGAACTGAACAAATCTTGCTCAGCATTGGCAGCCAATAACTGAGTAGAGATAAAAAGTATAAAAAGAAAAAATTTTACTTTTTTCATAGTGTTGAGTAAATTTAAAAGCGGTAAAATTATTAATCTATCTATTTCAGAATAAGTAGTTTCACAAAATTAATCAAACAAGTCCTCAAAAGACTTAGGTTGTTTTTTTATTTCCCATTGAAAACCTTCGAGAATAAAATCACCTTGATTGATTTTATCTAATGGTGCATAATTACCCGTCGGTTTATTAAAATAATGAATCTTTTTCACATTGTTGTCCCCAAAATACAATAGCATTTCACTGCACAGGGTTTTATTTACACCTACATAAGAATCCTCTTCATCCAAAATATAATAAACTGTTTCAGCATTTCCTTCTACCTTCATTCTATCCAGCTCATCTTCTTCGAAAAAGGCAACAATTTTTTTTCCTTTTATTTGATTGAAGAAAAATCCATCAGGTGAATTTATAATAAAAGAATTATCCTGTAAATATATTTTATCAATTTTATTATCAGACATCTGAATTTGCATAGTATCTGCCATAAACTGAGTGGTATCAGACCAGATAATTGGATCCTGATAAAAATAAAAAATAGAATCTTCGGTACTATATTCTAATGAATCACAAATTCCTTGCAAATCAGTTTTATAAATCCTTACATCATTATAAGCTCGAATCGTTCGCATAGAATCTTCCGGGTTGGCTCTCAAAGAAACTAAAGTATCTGAAGTCATAAAAAGTGAATCTTCATCTACGATTGTAATCAACAAAGGTCGTCCTCCTCTTGCAAGAATGTAATCGGTATCTTTTTGATAATCTGCTTCTTCACAAACAATCGTAATCTGTTCTGCGGTATCCACCCAAACGACATTCCCTTGGGCATAACCTAAACCTGCCGCATCATCAAAATTGATACTATCAGCTTTTAGAATAGAGGTTCCATCAATTACAGTTGAGCGACCAGCCGTAACATAAGTTTCTTTTTCTTTGTCATGAATAATTATAGGAGATTCGATATGCTGGTCTTCACTATCAAAAATTGCATTACCTTCCATGCGAGTATTTCCCGTTTTCTCTTCATGAACAATTCGGTCGGCTGTTGCATTTTTATCTTTTTCTTTAAATTTCGCATTGCCTTCCATAATAACTTCATCCAAATTTCCATCATAGATAATCGTATCTGCAGTTCCTTGTTGATCTTCTTTTACAAATTGAGCATTATCAAATAGCTTTGCATTTTGAGTAGAGGTGTTGTAAAAACCACTCTCGCAATAAATTTTGCTTTTGTTTTGATCAATACGAGTTGGTCCAAGGAAGGTCGCCAGTTTGGTTTCGGTATTATATTTCAAAGTATCGCAAACCATCGAAAATTTTTCATTAACGACAAAGACGGTATCTTTAAAAAAAGCTTCTCGGGTGGAGACATAATAATACCCTCGCCGGCTGGTGACTTGAGTGGAATCGGTAGTCAATGTGGCTCCTGTAAAATAGGTTGCAACTCTTGTTTCCATATCGTAGCGAAGTTGTTCTGTAAAAAGCTGTTGGTCTTCACTAGTCAAACTTACGTTTCCAAATAGGTCAGCAATTTTTTCATTCCCATTATAAAAAAGAGAATCTGCATAAACGGCCAAAGAATCGCCTTGTTGGATCAAAACATTTCCATAAGCAATCACATTATTTTCATCTACAAATAAAATAGCAGTATCACAAGACATGAAAGTATTCCCTTGTCGAAGTTGAACATCTCCTTTTAAATACCAAACTTCCTCTTCTGCTTCCGTAAACATCTGAAAGAGGTTAGAATGATCAACAACCACTTTTTCAGGTTTAGTCGTATCCGTAGCTTCTTCCACAACTAAAGTAGTTTGAGCTGGAAGTAGATACACAAAGCCTAAAAATAATATTGCTAGAAAAGTTTTTGAAAGATTCATTCTTTAGTATAACGTGAAAAGTCTGATAGCATTACGTGTTAACCATTAAGTCTGCTGCCTCTTCTCCGACCAAAGTTCCGATAGCGACTCCCATTCCTCCTAATCGAACTGCAGTATAAATGTTTTTATCAATACATTTTAGAATGGCCTCCTTTTGTGTGCCAACGCCCATAATTCCGCTCCACCAACGATCAATCTCATATGGAGTATTTGGTAATATTACTTTGTTCAGTAAGTCTATCAGTTTATTTTGAATCAATGAAGTATGCCCAAATTCGTCCGTTTCTTCTGCTTCTTTTGCCAAATTTCGACCTCCTCCAAATAGAACGCGGTTACCAACATTTCTAAAATAAAAATAACCTTTATCATAATGAAAACATCCTTTGAAAGGGAGATTTGAAATTGGTTGAGTTATCAAAACCTGATTTCGTGCCGGTACAACTTCAAGATCAGGTAGTAATCTTTTTGTAAACCCATTGGTTGCTAGCAATACTTTTGCTGACCTAAATTCTAAACCATGATTACATTTTAAAACTACATCATGATCTCTATTTTCAATTTTCTCTACCTCTACTCCTGTAAATATTTCAACACCTTTATTACGAGCAATTGCCCAAAGTGTTTGCATCATTTTTCCCGGATTGAGTTGCCCTTCTGCATGATTAAAAATCAAATGGGAAACGCCATTAAATCCAAAGTCACTTTTTTTATCATCTTGAATTTCAAAAACCGATGGCTTTTTAACGATGGTTTTTAAACGATCATTGAAATGATCTAGATGATTTTTACAAGTTTCGAAATCTGATTGCTCTGATTCTTTAAATAACTCAAAAGCACCCCAACTTTTATAATTCAGGGATTCATCTCCGACTCTATTTCGCAATCGCTGAAGTCCGTTCCACCGTTTTTCAACCAAAGCAAAAACCTCATCTTCACTTTGAGTTTTTAAATCATCCAACAACTCTGTCATACTTCCAAAACATGCAAAACCAGCATTACGTGTACTCGCCCCAAAGGGTAATGTTCCTCTCTCTAAAATACTGATTTTCCAATTAGGTTTTAATTCTTTCAGGCGGATCGATGCATTAATACCAACAATACCTCCACCGATGATCAGAACATCTGTTTCATCAAAAAAAACTGTTTTTTCCCAATGGCTTAGGTTGTGCTTGTTATGCATAGGCGGCAAAGTTAATGATTAAAAATCATATCGCTGGAATAGGTTTTAGGTATCTTTGATTAGAAGTTGTTCGAAATAGGAACTTAAGTTCTGTAAACAAGGTATCGGGTATTTTACTTTTGATTCTTTGACAGAATTATTCTTAAATGTTTAAATTTAAAGCATGACTCTAAAAAACAAAATTCTTTACTTTGTTATTTTTCCATCGCTTTTACTTCTTTCGAATTGTAAGAATGAATCAAATATAGATGACTCTTCCATCGATTCTGATATTCAAACATACTCCTCAGGTATTGTTACAATTTTTGGAAAAACGAACCAGCCTAATGAAGGATACTCATTCGAACTTGCTAGTCAATATGGCAATAAGAGAATTGAATTTGATTCATTAGAATTTCAGGAGTATTTAGAAATTGATGAGCCACAAATTATTGGGATACAAAAATATAGTGGTTTTTCAATCCCAATATATATCATCCCTGGAGATAGTATTATTATTGAATTTAAATACAATGACGTCATCTCTGAAAAACAGTATCAAAAATATTCTGGAGATAGGATAAAGGAAAACGAATTACTCGCTAAATTAAATTCGGAGATTAATTTAGATAACATATATTTAAATAGTCGAATTTATGCAAAAAATGAAAGTCAATTTATTCAGCATTTGGATTCGCTGGAAAATATTGGGGTCAAATTTCTTGCTGAGTTCAACAAAAAAGAAAGAAACAAAGACGTTCATTTTAATATATTATACGATATCTTTTTAAGAGCTCGACTAGGAAAATACCTTACTAAGTATCCGCATATTTATCAGCATTCTTTAAAAAAAGGAAAAATTGTTCTGAGTGAAAATTATTATAAAAGAAAAAAAGAATTAATAGATTCAGATCCAAAAAGTTTAAATGTAAACTTATACACAAATCTAATTGTAAACGAAATAGATCTTAAAATCGGAATTGCTTCTGATCCAAGTATAAAATTCCCTATGATTGATTCTATGTTTATAAAAAAAGAAATTAATCAATATTTAAAATTTAGGGCTGTAATAGATGAAATGCAAAAATTTAAATTTATTCGTTTTTTAAGTTATGAAATACAAGAAAACCAATCCGATACTCCAGTAATAGGTGGCCGATCTAATTTAATCGAAGATTCCAAAATCGAATTAGAAATTGAAAAATATAGAAGTACAAATCCTCCACGTAGGTATTTGACAGTTATCCAAAATGAACTCGCAATTGTCAAATCAAATAATTAATTCAGTTGTAAAACATCTTAAGAGTCATCTAATAATTTATCAATAATTCTGCATCATTCGTTATGCTCAATAAAACTTCAAAACCTATCCATCGAGGGCCAATCAGAATGTGGTTGGGTAAACGGTATTTTATATGCCAGCGATATTTGAAGTGGATCTTTGGAAAACAACAATTTGCGAAGGACTTGCGGGCCATTCAACTACCTCATTTAATTTCTGAACATCGGACACCTTTGCTTAGAAAGTTGAAAAACCTGGATATGCATTTACAGCATAATAAAATCAATAATCTTCAAATCGCTGGAAAGAATATCTCAGGACTTGTGATTCGTCCAGGAGAAACTTTTTCCTTTTGGTATCTGGTTGGTCAAACGAGTAAAAGAAAAGGATATCAAAAAGGGATGATGCTAAGGAATGGGCAAATTGTCGAAGGCATAGGAGGTGGACTTTGTCAGATGAGTAATTTGATCTTTTGGATGGTGATGCACACGCCATTAACCATTGTAGAACGATGGCGACATAGCTTTGATGTATTTCCTGATGCGAACAGGACTCAACCTTTTGGAAGCGGCGCGACGCTTTCTTATAATTATGTTGATCTTCAATTTAAAAATGAAACCAATCATAACTATCAGTTGATGCTCTGGTTATCGGATAGCCATCTCGAAGGAGCCTTTTATGCAGATCATATTTCTGAGTACGATTATGAGATCGAAGAGAGAAATCATCAAATCGTCGGGGAAGTCTGGGGTGGTTATACGAGGCATAATCAGATTTTCAGAAAAACATTTTTAAAAAATTCTACCGAGTTGATAAAAGAAGAACCTTTGATTGAGAATCATGCGGTGATGATGTATCAGCCTTTTCTTGAAAAATGAGGAGAGAGGGGTGAGGAAAAATAAAATTGTGCTTTTTTCTAGTTTCATGTATATTTGCCCAACAAAAAAATAATACAATGATTCAAAGAATTCAATCCATTTTTTTACTCCTTGCTGCGGCATGTGCTTTTTGTTTATTTGCCTTCCCTTTTGGGACTACAGAAACGGAAGTTGCCCAAACCATCTACGCTGATGGTATTTACAATATACAAGATAGTGTTGCTTTGCTTGCACTATTTTGCGTTGCGGGAGGCTTAGCTTTTATCAGCATCTTCTTGTTTAATAACCGTAAAACACAATTGCTCTTAGGAAGGCTTGCGATCATTGCCAATATAATTGGCTTTGTAATGGTTATTGTATTTTATATGAATAGTGTAGAACAGCTTGGGGATGTCAATGATAGTGAAAACATCATCGGTTTTTCTTTGCCTATAGCTTTTTTAGTTTTTGCTTTTTTAGCTCAACGTTTTATTAATAAAGATGAGAAATTGGTGGATTCAATGGATCGATTGAGGTAAGTGAGAAATGAGAAGTGAGGTAGATAAAAAAAGCCTTTATTCATTTGTCCTAAATCTTATCAACTTTTTCTTTTTAACTACATACTTATTTAGAACTCTTTTCTAAGAAGATATTCTATAAACCGTTTGGTATTTTAAAAAGTACCATAAAAAAAGCCGGATCGAAAACGAACCGGCTTTTTTTTATTCTTTATAAAAGGAAAGATCAATCAATTAGCCCTAGGTTTCGCAGAGTAATTAACGATAAGCTGTCCCGATTTACGGAGCTTAGTTTTTACATCCTGGATAATTCCCATAGTCACTGCACCATCTACTTTTAAAGAAGTAGTGATACGGTTTCTTTTCTTTTCAGGAACTTTCACCTTGTGCTGTTCAAGAAATACAGGAATCTCACTGATCTCTGCAAACTTATCCCCTAACTGCATTCTAGGTGCAGTTCCATATTCACGTTGAAACTTTTCTTTTGGTTTACCAACATAAATGTTGTTGACCAAAGATTTTTCAACAAGCTTTGTTAATTCTGTTGCTTCAGGAGTTACTACTGCAAGTTTCAATTCAGAATCTCGAAGTACGGTAACAACCATAAAGAAGAATAAAAGCATGAATATAATATCAGGCAATGAAGCTGTAGAAACCTCCGGAGATGCTGCTCCCCTTTTTTTCTTAAATTTTGACATAATTCAATTTTTTTAGTTGAGTAATAAAAGGTAGTTTTTTCGACAATTGATAAAACACCAAGTATTATTCTTCTCCAAATGCAGTTGGTTCCGCTTCAGAGAGTACTAAAGGAAATTTATCTCGAACGGCTTTACGTAAAGCGATGGGAAGTTGGTCAGAATATGGTTTCCCATACATCCGTTGACTCTCTTCATCCCAAAGCTCATTATAAGCAGCTTTCAATTCATTGTATACAGAAAGATACGTTTTGTAGTTTGTTCCTCTATCGTTTTTCAAAGAGATGATTGCCTTTCGAGGATTCTCAGAAAGATCTTCTCTTTTGGTTGGATTAGAAATAAACTCTTTAGCTCTTTCTCTTAGCTGAGTAATGTCAGCTAATTCACCTCTTACAAGTAGTTGGTTTTGAGCATTTACCAAAACAGAAAATACATTACGTTTATTCAGTTTGGTAATATCAGGTTCTTCTTCAGACCAAGGTGGTAGCATCACACGGATACCTTTATCCTCAACAATCTGAGTAGTAACCAGGAAGAAGATCAATAGCAAGAATGCGATGTCGGCCATAGACCCTGCATTGATCTCATTTTTCATTCTACTTCTACTTCTACCCATAATGATATTATTTAAAGAAGTTTAAAATCTCTAATACGATAAAAGAAGCAAAAGCACCAACAGATAAAATAACTGCTGTCCAGATACCACCTACGATAAAACCGTTTTGGCCATCTGTGACTGCGTATTTTTTCAGACCTTCACTAATTGGTCCAGTTGTTTCGTAATCAGCTCCAGCAGACATTGCGAAAAAGATAATTGCCATGACTCCTAAACCTATTAGAAGTTTGATATTTCCTTTTAGATTTGTTACTACATTCAAAATGATAAAAGCAATCATTCCAATAGCACAAACAACAATTAAAGCTACAGAAGCATTGATTCCAAAATTAAATAAATTAGATTCATTTTGAACCTTTTCATCCAACATATTGAACTCATCCATGCCTCCAAAAACGATAATAAGGAAAATCACAGTAATCGCCAAGCCGACCATAAACGAGATAGTCTGCCCGTTTTTAGTTAAAAATTTATACATAATGACCTCTTTTTGATTATGTTATTTAAATACATTGTTAGAAGCCATTACATCAACTAAAGCAATAGATGCGTCTTCCATTTTGTTTACAATACTATCAATCTTAGAGATGATGTAATTGTAAAAGATTTGTAGGATAATCGCTGAGATCAATCCAAATACTGTAGTCAAAAGTGCTACCTTGATACCACCGGCAACTACTGCAGGAGAAAGATCACCCGCTCTTGCGATGTCATCAAAGGCCTGGATCATCCCGATTACCGTTCCCATGAAACCAAGCATCGGTGCAATGGCGATGAAAAGAGAAATCCAAACTAAACCTTTTTCAAGGTTACCCATTTGAACCGCACCGTAAGATACGATTGCTTTTTCTACGGCTTCTGGTCCTTGTCCTGCATTTTTAAGTCCTTCATAAAGAACACTTGCAGTAGGTCCTTGTGTTGATTTTGCAACCTCCATAGCTCCATTGATATCCCCTGCTTTAAGGTTCTCATCAATTCTTCTAAGAAGTTTGTCTGTGTTTGCACTAGCGATATTCAATGTGATGATTCGCTCAATACAAAATGCTAATCCAAGAATCAAACAAATCAATACGAAGCTCATGAATCTCCAGTCTCCGTCGATAAAGTACTGTTTCAGGATTTGATACCCACCGGCATCTGCTACATCTGCTGAGTCTTGAGCTAGTAGTTCTGTTGCACCAGAGAACATTGCAACACTGAATACAAGCATAAGTGCTAATAATTTTCGCATAATCTAAAAGGTTTTACGAATGTTTAAATTAGTTAGTTAGATAATATGTTTGTTCCTAAGGTTATCCCTTACAAAAAAACTTGCTGTCGATATATAGTCCCACTAGGTAGGCAATATTACACTCTCTATAAAAACTCCAAAATAAAAAGGAGAAAACTATGTTTTTTTTAGAGAACAGAACTGTCTATGTGATTCCTTCTCTTCTATAAATATGCGGAGAAGAAGGGATTCGAACCCCCGGTACGCTTTTGACGCACACACGCTTTCCAAGCGTGCCTCTTAAGCCACTCGAGCACTTCTCCAATTGAGTCTTATTCTAAAATAAGTTTTGATGAAATATTTATAATCCTCTCATCGTTAAATTACTCAAAAAGAACACAATTCGTTCTAAAGTAATAGATTATCAAAAAAAGGAATACATTATATTCCCCACAGACACAAAAATTGTAAATTAAAGTAACTTTTCAAAATTTTTCGCAGAAACATACTGAGAATCGTTAATATTTATTCGCAAAAACGAAACATTTTCGCATTTAAATAGTTTTCGACTAGTTTTTCTAAGCTCTCCATTCTAATTTTTAAAAATGTTGATCGCATTTTGTGTCGTCACCTCTGCAACTTTTTCCAAAGATGTTTCTTTTGCACTTGCTAACTTGTCCGCAATTTGGCGGATGTAAGCACTCTCATTTCTTTTACCTCTAAATGGAGTTGGCGCCAGATAAGGTGCATCTGTTTCTAACACCATGTTTGCTAAATCAACTTCTTTCAACACAAGATCTAATCCTGCTTTTTTAAAAGTCAAAACGCCTCCAATTCCTATATAAAATCCAAGGTCACTTATTTTTTTTGCCTGTTCTACACTTCCTCCAAAACAATGAAAAATTCCGCTAAGGTTTCCATCTTGTTCTTCTTTAACAATCTGAATCGTCAGGTCTAAAGAATCCCGAGAATGAATCACAAATGGAATTCCAAGGTCTTTCGCCCAGTTAATTTGAATCCGAAATGCTTCTTTTTGTTCTTCTACAAAAGTCTTATCCCAATATAAATCAATTCCAATCTCCCCTACTGCTACAAATTTCCGTTTCTCCAACCATGATTCTGCCGTTTTTAGTTCATCCTTATAATCCGCTTTTATCGAACAAGGATGGACACCCATCATAGCAAAACAATCTGAAGCGTGTTCAGATTCTAGTTTTAACATAGTATCAATGGTTGAGCGGTCTATATTAGGAAGGTAAAATCTTTTTATCCCTTGTGCCCTTGCTCTTTCGAGCATTTCATTTCGATCTTCATCAAACTGTTCAACGTATAAGTGGGCGTGTGTATCAATAAATTCCATCAATCAATTCAATCATTGTTTCAAAACAAATGTAGATATTTAGTTTTATAATATTTAACAGATGCCTAATTTCTTTTATTATAGAGATGCAATTTCTTTTATTGTTGGCGGGTGCATTGTGTGAATGGTCGTTAATAAAGTGCGACCGGTACTTTTTGATGAGTAAAAATCAAGAATAGAATTTGATTTTTTTTAGGTATTAATAGCTTAATGATCTTTATTTTTCATATTAAACAAGAACACAACTCTTTCACAATTAAAAAATTAGAACTAGCTTTGGTCCATACAAAAAGATCAAATGGCTAAAAAATATTACGTGGTTTGGGAAGGGAATAATGTTGGAGTATTTGACTCCTGGCCAAAATGCCAAGCACAAATCAAAGGTTATCCTAATGCTAAGTATAAATCTTTTAAAACCAAAGAAGCTGCAGTTGCTGCTTATCATGGCAATTTCTCAGACTTTATTGGAACTTCTGCTAAAAAGAAAAAACCGGTGATCAGTGAATCAGCCAGAGCAAATATCGTTTGGAAAAGTATTGCGGTTGATGCTGCTTGTAGTGGAAATCCTGGAGATTTGGAATATAGAGGTGTTGATACGAAAACGGCTGATGAGATTTTCAGGATTGGTGTTTTTAAAAAAGGAACTAATAACGTAGGAGAATTTCTCGCATTAGTTCATGGCCTAGCCTATCTTCAAAAAATCAAAGCTTTTGACATGCCGATCTATTCTGATTCTCGAACAGCTATGGCTTGGGTCAGAAATAAAAAAGTAAAAACAAGTTTAAAACGGTCTAAGGTCAACGAAGAGTTATTTCAATTAATCGAGCGTGGTGAAAAATGGTTGAAGGCCAATACTTATAAAAATCCTATTTTGAAATGGGAAACGAAAGCTTGGGGGGAGATTCCGGCTGACTTTGGGAGGAAGTAGTTTTGACAAGCTGCGCTTGTCAAAAAGTGATAGGGTCCTTTGGACAGGGATTGGTCAAAATTCGCTTCTCTCTTTTGAAGCGATAGATCATCTTCGATGATAGGGATAGATTGCCTATGGCAATAGTATGCTCGTAAAACCAATAAAAGAAAACTGAGGATAAGCTTTTCGGAATACTAAATAGAAGCGCCACTAATGCCGTAAGCAATCTATCCCTCATCACTTCACCGAAGGTGAATTATCTCTATCCGAAGAACCTTAGCACTTTTAACAAGCTTCGCTTGTTAAAGTCTCGCAAATTTCAATTTATAATCACAGTCCACTTTTCCTTTCTTGATATTTTCCAATCGACGTTTTAACATTCGACGTTTCAAAGGCTTTAAATGTTCTGTAAAAAGAATACCATCGGTATGATCATACTCGTGTTGGATAACCCGAGCATTAATTCCATTGAACACTTCGATTCTTTCTTCGAAGTTTTCATCCATATATTTTAATTTGATCTGAGCTGGACGCTTTACATCTCCACGGATATCTGGAATACTCAAACATCCTTCCTCATACTCCCAAGGATCGCCTCCTTCTTCTATTTTTTCAGCATTAATGAACGCTCGTTTTATACCTTCGTCCTCTTTACCTTCATCCATTGTTTGAACTGTATCTACTAAAAACAATCTTATCGCTTTTCCAATTTGAGGTGCAGCCAAACCTACTCCATTTGCATGGTACATCGTTTCCCACATGTTTTCGAGCAGTTCATTGAGCCCTTCGTAATCTTTCGTAATTGGCGCAGCCATCTTTTTTAAAACGGGCTGACCTAGTGCATAAATTGGTAAAATCATCTTTGAAAAATATTGTTTTTAGTATTTGCCTAAATTATGGCCTGATCGATTCCATGTAATCTTGTAAAATTAAAACAGCAGCAACTTTATCTACCAAAGATTTATCACGGCGTTTCTTTTTCTTTGCGCCACTCTGTAATATAATTCTTTTGGCATCCTCAGAGGTGAATCGCTCATCTCGAGTTTCAACCATTATTTCTGGAAAAAGTTTTTGAAACGCCTTGATAAATTCTTCTACTTTATCTGCAATCTGAGCGGGATTTCCATCAAGATGCATTGGCATTCCGATCACCATTTTTTCAACTTCTTCTTCAGAGATATACTTTTTTAAAAAATCAAATATCTCTTTCGTTGGAACGGTATCCAAACCAGTAGCGATAATCTGAAGCGGGTCTGAAACCGCTACTCCTACTCTTTTAGTCCCGTAATCTATTGCTAATATTCTTGCCACCGCGCAAAGATAGAAAAATCATAGCTAGCTAGTCAGACTTTAGGAATCGTTTTTTATTAGAGTTTTTAATCTGTATTAATTACTTGTCCTTTATTTAATCAAATCCACTGTACAGATATAATTTGAACTCCCTTACTAATTAAGCATCAATAATCTTGAAAACCTTAGATAATCGAAATAACTTGACATAATCAAAAATATAAATTGTTATGAAAAAATTCCTAGTAAAGTGTCTTTTCTTATTCTTTCCAATTCTTACTACAGCTAATCCAATTGCGCCTCAGCAATCAAGTTCTCTTTTTGAACATTTAAATGAAGTAAACAAAGAATGGAGTAAGTTTTATGCGCTTGAAAATTTAAATGCGAATTATTTTTTCAATGATGAAAATCAACGTATTCAGACACATTTGAATTTAGTAGAAAATCATTTGCGTAATAATGTTCCTAAAGGACTGAGTCAATCGCAACTTAAAAATAGAACCCAAGCTTTAGATATTTTAAAGCGTTATTTTGAAATAGAACGCTTCCCAGTAAATCATTATCATGCCCAACGGCAACCTTATTTTATTGATAAATCTGGAACAGCATGTGCGGTAGGACATCTAATTATTAAAACAGGATTTGAATCTTTTGCTCAGCAAATTTCTAAAGAAAACAACTATGCTTATATCTCAGAGTTGGCTATTGTTTATCCTGAATTGAAAAAATGGGCAAAAGAGTTTGGATTTACTTTAGAGGAATTAGCATGGATACAGCCTGCGTATCCTTCCATTATTCAAACCTGGAATCAAGTTGGAAATGGAGGAGAAGTTAGTGGTGTCATAAATAAAATGGAGAGCTTTAATAATGAAAAACTTTACATCGCAGGGGATTTTACTGAAATAGATGGTACGCCGGCTAACAGTATCATTACTTGGGATGGAAGTATTTGGAGTACATTAGGACATGGAGTTACAGGTGAAATATTTGATATCTATATTGACGAGAGCGAAATATCTCCTGATGTGCCTGGCCGAGTTTATATTGCAGGAAATTTTTATGTTAATGATAATCCCAATATTGTAAATGTAGCTTTTTGGGAAAATGGAGTGTGGAATGGTTTGGAAACTTCAAGTATGATAGGAGAGGTTTATTCCTTTATTCTTTTATCGGAAAACAGTGTAATTATTGGTGGAAATTTTGAAGTGCAAGACAGCAGTAATAATGTAATCAACAACTTAGCGGTAATTAATCTTGATGATAATTATGCCCACAATTATGATGGAGCTCTTTCTGTAAATGGAATGGTCACTGACATGGTTTACAGCAACACCAGCAATAATATATTGATTGCAGGTGATTTTACAGAGACTGCAACTTCTTCATCGGATACTTCGATCAACCATTTAGAAACTCTACATATTGCTTATTGGCAGCGTTCTTTAACGAATTGGACATTAGGTTTTGAACAAGGTCTAGGTCCTATAAGCAGTGTTCTAATTAAAGACGGTTTTCTATATACTTCTGCAATGTTGCACTCGTTTTCTAATAAAAGTATTGGAATTTTTGGTGCAGGTTTATGGTCTTATAATTCTTCCCCAAAACCTATTGACGAATCACTCTCGAGATATATTTATGGTATAGAATCTTTTGGTGATCATGTAATTTTTTATGGAAATATTAGATCTAACTTTGCCCTTGATAATAGTAAAGGTGTTTATATACTCAATCAATATGGACAAAGAAAAAGTGCGCGTTTTGACAATCCAGTCACTGCTGTAAAAACATTTCAAGAGCAAGTATATTTCGCCGGAACATTTACAAGTGTCAACGACCAAAATTTCTCTGGTTTAGTGTCCACTCCATTTGATGATCCTACCTCAAATGAAAACCAAAAATCATCTAATAATTTAAACATCTACTCTTCTCCTTCTCAGATCAATATTCAATATCAATATCAATCTTTTTCTGAAAATTTTGATTTGAAATTTTACAATATGAATGGGCAATTAGTTTCAGGCAAAGATTTGCCTTCTGGAAGTTCAGATATTAGTATATCTACACAGGGTTGGACAAAAGGAATTTATGTTTATCAAGCTGTTTCAAAATCCGGTAAAGTATATAGTGGGAAAGTTTCTGTGATGTAATTAAAACGTTCGTCTGCTAAACATAGACATTCCTAAAAAAGCAATCCCCCTTCACACGTTAGTGAAGAGGGACTATCCCAAAACCGTTTTAAAATAAATCTCTAAACAGTTACCATTAATATAATTACCCAATTCTTTATTCGAAAGATGGCGCAAAAAGATATTCTTTAGATAGTGCACAAAGCACTTCTATTCATCTTCTACAATTCAATAATGTTTTCAACTTTTTGCTAAGTCAGACAGATAAATCTACCCACGAGAAACCTCGTGTTAAATTCAAACGACTTAAATGATAAGGATAGACGTAGATGATATGTTCTACGAAATAGAATAATTCGACTCTCCAGAAACAGAAGGAAATTTAAAAGGAATTTATATTGAGAAAAGCTGGTTGATATAGTTCATGTAAAAAGAAATCCTTTCTGTTCTTATAATGGGAAAGTGGATTATCTTATCATAATCTGAAGTTTTTTCGGTAATGGAATTATAATCTGTCTTTGTTCATACACCCTCATTAAATAAGGACGCATTGCAAATATACGCTATATATTTCTAGTCACTATACCCCAAAAATGGTATTTTAAATATCAATATTTAACATATCATTTAAATAGTAATTTGTTTTGATTACCCTGATAAGCAACACTGCAACAAGGCAAGCATAATATACTGATAATCAATCAACTAAAACTTAATCTATTTTATAAAAACCTCTTTAATAAATTAAACTGGAAATCAAAAAAATAGATCATAAAATCGTTATTTTTTAATTTAAAACCCTTTTTAGCATAAAAATTCAACGATTAACTTTTGCCCCTCAGTATAAAACGCCTAAGCCTAGGGTTTGAGAACAATCTCGATAAGCAATAAAAAAGCACTTCCTAAAAATTAGGAAGTGCTCTTTAGTATTCTATACAAATAAAATTTATCTCTTGATAAACTTCTTAGTAATTACACTATCTCCAAATCCTATTGAAATAAGATAAGTTCCTGGAGTAAAACCACTGACTGCTATGTTGGCTACATTTGTACCTTCAACAGCATTTTCAACTCTGCTCAAAACATTTTTTCCA
This sequence comes from uncultured Saprospiraceae bacterium, assembly GCA_937921595.1. Classification (GTDB taxonomy): domain Bacteria; phylum Bacteroidota; class Bacteroidia; order Chitinophagales; family Saprospiraceae; genus JAHDHW01. The sequence goes on along the minus strand of CAKZTD010000074.1, from coordinate 8,105 downwards.
AGAATATCAAATACTCGGATAGATGCATTTTGTTCTACTTCAGAAGTAAAGATTACATTCAGATTATCATCAGCAGGATTAGGACTAATTGAAAGAATGTTATTTACTAAAACATCTCCTTCATTAGAAATAAAACCTCCATTGTTAATCACATTACCTGCAGGTCTTGACAAAGGTCCTTTCACCCATGCTAATGTTACCGCAGTCGTTGTGTTACCACAATGATCAGTTGCTGTCCAAGTTCGAATGATATCGTATCCATATCCATTTCCACAATCATCAGGATCTGTATTAAACTCATCTTCGAAAGTAATCATCACATCAGGATCACAATCATCTACTGCAACTGCATCTGGAATAACAGGTTCTCCATCCGCACAGTAAAAAGTAAGATCTTCTGGCACGAAAGTAAATTCAGGTCCTCCTTGATCAGCATTTACCCAAATCTGAACATCAACGGTTGCAGTATTACCGCATTCATCTGTTGCAGTATAAGCTCTATTAAATGCAGCTCCAATATCACAAATACTTCCATTTGGCGCTTCATCAACAAAGGTAAGTGTAACAGTACCTCCACAATTATCTACTGCAATTGGCTCTTCAAAATTAAAAGGAGGAACCATACAATCAATATCTTGTGTTGGCGGTACATAAGTAAATACAGGTGGCTCTAAATCCTCTACAAAAATTCTTTGTTTAGCTGTTCCTAGATTTCCGCAATCATCAATTGCAGCCCATGTTCTAACATAAGTAAGTGTATTAGGACAATCAGCATCTTCTGTTGAATCTTCTACTGAAGTAAAGATATCAGTATCACAGTTATCAGTCCATGTTGGAGCGTCTCCAAATTCAATTGGATCACCACAAGATATTGTAATATCTGCTGGCGTACCACTAGCTACTGGAGCTTCTGTATCTTCAAATCTTATCGATTGTGAAGCAGTAGAAGTATTTCCACATTCATCAGTCGCAGTCCAGGTACGAGTCGCTGTACCAATACATGTTTTATTAAATAATTGAGCTCGGATTTCTCCGCTTGGTACAGCTGGAGTATGAATATTAATATAATAATTTCCTGCTTCAAATTCAGCAGCTTGATCTGCATCAAGTTCTACCATATATGAAAAACCACCTTCAGTAACTCCTGTTGGAATTGGCAATGCGAAAACAACTCCACCATTTGCACCTACAGGTGCATTATGAATATGTGCAGCTGCAGTTGTATCCATTAATCCTTCAAAACTTACATCAATCATTAATTTTCCAGTACTTGCTTTATAAGTTCCAGTAACAGAACCTGATCCATTAGATCCACTTGCAGGAACTTCTTGATCTCCACTAAATCCACCTTCGACTGCAGTCAAAGTCATATCCATATGAGTAATGGTTACATCTCCACAATCATCATTCGCTTCTGGAGTTCCAAAGACAACATCATCAGTACATTCTACAGATTCATCACCTGGAACTGATGTGAATACTGGAGGATTAGTATCACTAAAATTAATTGTTTGAGATGCAGTTGCTGTATTTCCACATTCATCAGTTGCAGTCCAAGTTCGAGTTGCACTACCATCACAACTTCCTCCTGTCTCAACATCAACATGTGTAATAGTAACCATTCCACAAGCGTCTTCTGCTGTTGGAGTTCCAAAGACTGGATCATCATTACAGTCAAGTGTCATGTCCATAGGAACAGATGTAAAAACTGGAGGTGTATTATCTACAACTGTAAAAGTAGCAGGATTTGTTAAAGCTTCATTTCCACAATTATCTTTTGCAATAAAGACAACGGTAACTGAACCTGTGTTTCCACAATCATCGCTTAACATTGGGTTCATTGGATCTGACATCCAAATCACATCTCCACATGCATCTTCTGCTGTTGCACCACCATTGCTACCTAACCAAGCGTTCAATGCTGCATCGATATCATCGGTACACTCAACAACTCTATCACCAGGTTGTCCAGTAATTACTGGAGGATGGCAATCGATCAATTCAAATGAAGCAGTAGTTGATACTTCCCATCCACATCCATCTCTAGCGACGAAAGTAACTTCAATTTCTTCACATGCTAATGGCAATTGAGGATTAGCTGGGATTGTTGACCAAGAAACATTTGAACAAGCATCACTTGCAACTGCTCCTCCATGGTTATTGATCCAGTCTTGAAAATCATGTGGTGTATCATAACTACAAACCGCTAATAAATCTTCAGCTGGTTGTTCTATAACTGGTGCATCAGTATCTGATACAAAAACAGTCGCACTACATGAAGCACTTCGACCGCAAGCATCTGTCACGAAGAAAGACACTGTTTGAAAAGCACTTAGACAAGGTCCATTAATCCAGTTAGGATTATAGGTATTGAAAGAGTTTGATCCTAATAAACAAGAAACATTTGTTTCTAATGACCCTAACCATTCCTCGATATGTACATCATTAAGAGGATCTCCACAGGTTAGATAAAGATCGGTTGGACATACCAAAGTTGGTCCATCATTTTGGATTACCCATGTTTGAGAACATGAAGAAGAACTACCACAGTTATCGGTAGCTGTATAAGTAACAGAATAAGTAGCTCCAGGACAAGATCCTGATCCACTTATTAAAACTGGATCACCAATTGTCAAGGTATAACCTGTTGGACAATCAGTAGTAACTTCTACCATATTAGGACTTGAGTCGATCCATCCTTCACAAGGAGTTGGTACAAAAGGGTACAAACAATTGATACTTGTTTGTGCGTTTAGAGCAAAGCCCATCATTAAAAATCCCAATACGAAAAAGACATTTTTCATTTTGGTCATTTTTAAAACGCGTTCATGGTTAAGTGTAAATTTTGTTAACATCGCATACTTTTTTTATTATAAAAAATGAGGCATAATGAGTTGCATTATGAATTTAAACCGGATGATTGGGATGAAAATAGAAATTGATACGAGCAGTAGCACGTATCAGAATATTAGAAGGTGGTTGTGGGAAAGATATTTAGAATTAATAATCTAAATATTACTATAAAGATAAAAAACTTATAATGAAAACTAGCATACAAATTTGAATTTGGTAACCTTTTATTGATCTTTTCATCATCTTTTTTAAAAAATAACATCATTTATCCTATCAGATTATTTATTCTTTTAAAGTGTTCCTTTTAAATCACTTGTTCTTCTTTTTTAGGGAAAACTAAGCGATGAGATTCTGAACAACAAAAAAGGGACTATTTCCTCCATCATTCAATAGAGCAAATAGTCCCATAAAAAAAGCCCCCCTCCAACTTCGCACGGAGAGAGGCCATCCCAAAAACCGATTTTAAAGCATTTTAAATTCGGCTACTGAGCTTATATTTTTAGAAGCTTTGATTGTTTTATGAGGAAGGAAAAAACCATTGAAGATTTCTTCCTTCCACACAATCAAAGTCAATTCAAATACTATTTGATGATGATCATCTTTTTAGTAGCAGAATTGTTTTCAGTATCAAGTTGGTAGTAAAGTACACCAGTACCAGCAACTTCGCTTCTGTTTACAGTTACTTCATTGTAACCTTGAGCGAATTCACCTTCTACTACTCGAAGAACTTTTCCTGAAACATCGTATACAGTTAATGTAGCGAAACCAGCTTCTGGTAAGTTGAAGCTAATGTTCGTTTCATCTTTGAATGGGTTAGGCGTGTTCTGATAAAGTTCGAAAACTCCAGCAGCAGCTGTTACACCATTTTCAGAATTGAACTCAACGTTGATATCAAGTACACCTTCGTTATCATAAGCTTCCGCTGTAGTGTAACGAGAGTTAACATTAATTACATCGCTTAAGTTAGCATTACTGTTAGCAGAGAATGTAACGCTGAATAATACAGCATTTTCATCCATAGTAACTGCGTTAGAATTATTCCAACTTGTAGTGATGATACCTTCGTTAATCATAGACATACCGAAGTTAAGATCGCTTAAGTTAGTTAATTCACCAGCTTCGATTCCTTCGAATTCAACAACAGAGTTATCAAATCCTAAAGTGAATTGGTAACCGTAGATGTTAGCAAAATCTTTAGCTGTGAAATCTACTGTGTAAGTTTCACCTGCTTTCATTTGTGCATCTTGAACGCTAAGAACCATTTCACCTACAGAACGACTGTCGCTTTCTCCAACTAAACCGTTAGGAGATGCACTACAGTTAACATCACCAATCTTCATTGCAATGAAGTTAGCATTGTTCTCGTCAGCAGTAAGACCATTTACAGAGAATACTTCTGGGAAGTTAGTCTGGAATGGGTTTTCTAGATTAGGGAATACGAAGTCAGCTTCAACAAATCTCCAAGAAGTGTTGTTCTGGAATTCAGTATCAATGAAAAGGATTAATCTACGTAATTGGATTAAATCAAATGTGGTAACATTACCATCATTATTAATATCCGCAGAGATGATTTTGTAAGGAGAAGACAACGATTCTACTTCTAGAATGTGTTGGCTAATCTTAACAAGGTCAAATGTAGATACACCGTTAAGTGGGTTGATATCTTTCTCAGGAGTTACTACATAGTTACCACCAGTAGCAAGACCAGGGAAAGCATACTCTCCACCGTCGCCCATCATGTCGTAATCGATGTCTGGAACACCAGGAGCATTTCCTGTGATCGCTAACATAGACTCATCAACCATTTCAGTTTCTTCATTTTCTAAAGTACCTGCAATTAATACAGTTGGAGCACCATTACAGTTATTCATGTTATCTTGAACAAGGATGTATGTAGAAACATAACCCCAGTTACCGTTAACATCTTTGATCCAAACATCAACTGTTTGAGTTCCTAAGTCACCAGGACCAGAGAACGTCCAGTTGAATGCTGCGTTTGCAGGAGGAGCAGTTTGACCTGGTCCTTGAGAAGGAGAAACAACTCTCCACTCTTCGATTCCACAATTATCGAAAGAAGGAGAAGATGGGTTATCCCAATCTGTAGCCCAAATTTCGATCATACAACCTGGCATCATATCAGTAGCAATACCGTTCAATAGATTTGGTGTTGGAGCTTTACAATCAGCAATTACAAATAAGTAATCACAAACTGCAACGTTTCCACAACCATCTTCTACAAACCAAGTAATTTTGTGCGTACCAATTGGGTAGTTTCCAGATGCATCAGCACCTTGACCGATAATATCGTTACCACCGTCATTGAAAGCATCAATTTTGTACTCATAGTTCAAATCAGCAGCAGCAGTACAATCATCTGTAGCATCAATCAATAAAGTAGCCGCACCGATCGCACAGTTAGGATCGTAGCTACAGAATGATACATTGTTACAGTCAGAAGTAATTACTGGAGCTTCAGAGTTTAATACTTTGATTACTTGAGTATACTCCCAGTATCCTTCAGAAGCTGTAGGATTGTTAGGATCGAAGTTATCTTCGTCAAATGTACACCAGTCATAAACTTTCCAAGTTCTAAGAACTTTAACACAAGCAGGAGCTGTGATAGGAAGTTCAATATCATCATAAGTAAATCCTACCAAGTCACATGCATCTTCAAAAATACGAGGACGTACATTGTTGATGTTTACACCTGGAGTATTTTCTAAATCTTCTGGTAATAAACCAGGACCACAAGTAGATAAGTCAATATCAGCAGGCCATTCAACACCATCATTTGTAGTGTGACCATCATTAAACGCACCATTGTCTACAATATCAATACATTCAGGATTGTAGCTATTTTGGAAAGTCCAAGGATTGAAATCACTAATACAGTAAGGAGTAGAATTAATTACATCAATTCTCTGTACACAAGAAGCAGTACGTCCACCTGGATCAGTAGCTGTCCAGATACGGAAGATTGTTCCTACACCACAGTTATCAACATCACCATTATCGAAGTAAGTAACAACTGCAGAACAGTTATCAGTTGCAGTAGCCTCACCAGTTAAAGCAAGATCTGTAGGATCATCCCAACAGTCTAAGATTTTGTTAGGAGGACAAGCGATAGCTGGGTTCAATTTATCTTGAACTTCAACTTCTACCATACAGCTGTTAGTATTACCAGCAGCATCACGTACTCTTAACTCAACCATTACGTTAGGACCTCCAACGTCACAACAGTAGAATGGTACAAAATCTCCGAAAGGAGTACCATCAAAACCAGGACAGTTAGGGTTATCCATACGACGAACTTCGTAAGTAACATCACCACAGTTGTCATAAGATCCATCGTCAAATACAAATGCAGGAGCTAAAGTTGGCTCATCAACAGTCAAACCAACAACTCTGAAAGACTCACAGATAGCAACTGGATTAACTTGGTCTGCAACAGTAATGATATAAGTACAAGTACCTACATTATCACAATCATCAGTATAAGTATAAGTTACAGTAGTCTGACCCATTGGAAGACCAAATACAGCAGTTTTTGCAGCATTCAATGTACCATTAGAAACAGATACGTCTCTTGTATAAGAAGAACAAGCATCCCATACATAAGGATCAACTAAGATAGCACTTGCAGTACAATCGTTTTGACCAGTACTAATAGTAAAGTCATAGATTGAACAAGTGAAAGAGTTAGCATCGTTTGGATTCGTTGGCTCACCTAAAACTGGAGCTTTGTCATCAACAACTTTGATAATTTGAACATCAGTAACGATCTCAGTAGTTGGGCACCATCCTAAGACAGTCCAAGTACGGATAATTTTGTAAGTTCCCTCACAAACATCAATTACTTGATCTTCATAATCTAAGTTTAATTCACAAGAAGAAGCGTCATTAATTGGACTTCCATTAATCATTGGATATCCAGTTACACTTGGGTGTGGGTGACCTTCATCATCCAATAATACGTTAGCATCTGGTTGATTTGGCAAGTTCAATAAAGGATGAACGATATCTAATAAGTTATCATCATCTAAATCATCACATGCAATATGGTCAGCTTCGATTCCATCTCTGTTAAGAGGGAATACAACATCAGCTACAGTAGAACGTAAAATCGTAATTTCTTGATCACAAGTAGCTTCGTTACCTGATTGGTCAACGATAGTCCATGTACGAGTAATTATTTTAACAAAATCATCATTAACACAGTCACCATCAGTATCATTATCAACGAAAGTCAATGTAGCAGGACCACATGGATCGAATCCGATCACTGTATATGGTTGTCCGTTATTGATATCTGGCTGAGAAATGAATGCACCTGCAGGAAGTGGGAATGAAACAGAAGCTCCACTATATCCAACTGTAAGAGTAATAGAGTTGATGTTTCCACCGTCTCCACCTACTGGGTCTGCAACAGTTACGATCCAGTCTCCACCAGCAGTTTCTCCATCAAATGCAGAAAGTGCATTTTGTGGCTGCATGTCACCAGCTAATACTGGAATACCAGCTCCACAAGCAAATGGGTTAGCTGACTCATCATCAAATGTTACATTAACATCATCAGTGTTTCCACATGAACTAAATAGTACATCTACTGAAGTACCATCTGGGCTAGTTACAGTAACATCTAAATCTCCTACCCAAGTATGAGTAATATCTAAAGAGATATTTACATCGGTAACTGATCCAGGTCCAGTAATAGCGAAAGTGTTATCAAGGTCAGCAGTTGACGCCCAAGATCCTCCTTCAGTGATTGTCTCACTTGCAGTACCTGCAGGAATTACAGTACCAGGAGTAGTTGGGTCAGTACAGCTAATTTCAGCGTTTTCACACTCTAAAGCTGGAATAACTTTATCTTCAACAATAACTGAAGACCAACAGCTGTTTCCAGTCTCAGGATCAGTTACGCTTACGATGATAGTTTGACCAACATTCTGACTAGTCAATAATGGACTAGTTGGAACTGGTTGAGTCATATCCTCATCGAAGAATAATTCTACAGTATAGTCATCATAACATCCGTAAGGTCCACCTTCCAATACATCATCAGCACCAACGATAGCTTCACAGTTAACATCTAATGATACCTGTCCACTTTGTGGGTTACAAGTTAATGATCCAGATGGGTTTGGATATTCTTGAATAGTTACTTCGAAAGTACAAGTAGATACGTTACCTGCTTGATCAGAAGCAGTGTAAGTAAATTCGTATGGTCCACCAATTGGTAGAGCATCTCCGTT
>CAKZTD010000073.1 GCA_937921595.1 uncultured Saprospiraceae bacterium | reverse complement strand
CCTCCAACGTGGAAAGCCGCATATAAAAAACCACCAAAATAACCAGCACTTCCACCATAAAGATTTTCATACCCAGATGCTCCTCCCGAAAAAACCGGCAAACCCGATGCGCCCATGATGATGTAAATAACAACGGAAAGCAAAGCATACCAACGACCTAGAAAAAATGCGGGCAACAAAATCGCGAAGGTTTGTCCACTAATCGAGATACCTTCTTCATTGAGCGGAAGTTCGATTTCGATTTGAGCGAAAAGGGAAATAAAAACAGCAGCTAGAATTGCCAAGAGTATTTTTTTGTAATCCATATTGTTTGTTATTAGGACACGAGATCTCGACTTAACTCAACCTGATAATGTCCAAGAAGGAGACACGAAGCTCACTACTTTTAGTTTTAAAATCATTAATCTTCCGTAATTCTACTCCCCCACCAATCATCGTTAGGCTGCCAATCAGGGGCAAGCATCTTACTTCTTTGGGTTTCTAAATTTAGTAATTTGTTTTGAACAAAAGCATCATTTTTCATTTTAAAAGTATCTGGATGATATTGATCGTCAGGGCTTGGGTAATTGGCTTTTACAGAGGTTAGCCAAGCTTTTAATTTTAGGTCGAGACGATTCGTAATTTCGAGATGTGCATCAGAAACATCTTTTTGTTCTCCAAGATCTTTAGACAAATCGTATAGCTCATTTTTGCTATCTTCCCAATAATGGATAAGCTTCCAATTACCTTCTCGGATAATCGAAGAAGGATCGCCGCCTTGGTTTCCATAATGAGGATAATGCCAATAAAGTGCTCGCTCCTCTATATTTTTATTCTCCAAAAGAGGAACCAAACTAAGCCCATCCTGATGCTCCTCAGGTCTTAAATCTATACCTGCCAGATCTAAAATCGTTGGATAAAAATCTGCTCCGCTTACTGGTGTAGTATTTATTTTTCCATCTTGTTTCATCCAAGGAACAGAGATAAAATAAGGTACTCGAATACCACCTTCCCATTGGTAACCTTTTCCACCTCGGAGTGGACTTAGATTCGTAGAATAATTATCTCCGGAAGTAACCCCTCCATTATCAGAGGTAAAAACAACGATTGTATTTTCATCCAGATTTAAATCTTTCAAAGTTTTCATTACTACTCCGACTGCTTCATCAACCTGCTCAATCAATCCAGCATAAACCGGATTATCTTGTTTGAGGCGATAGGGTAATCGACGTTCTATTGCAAAACCTTTTTCCAGTACTCCCAATGAATCAGCTTTGTTCCGATATTTTTTCCACTTGTCTTCAGAAGTTTGGATCGGAGCATGAACAGCATAGAATGATAAATAAGCTAGGAACTTAGTGTCTTTATTTTCTTTTATAAATTTGGATGTTTCCTTTGCTAATTTCATCGAAAGGCTCATTCCTTTTTCATCAGGAAAGTCTTCCATCTTGGGATTATTGAATGGCGAAAAGAAACCGCCACTATAAGGTCCGCCAACATGATAGCCTCCTTTATTTATATCAAATCCATGATCCTCAGGATGAGAACCTTCTTTACCCAAATGCCATTTCCCTGCGAAAAAAGTATGGTATCCATTTTCTTGCAAAACCTCAGGAAAGGTTTGAAATTCAGAAGAAAGTTGATGCACGTAAGCTGCTGGCAATAATTGCGTAAACCTTTTATTGGCCCTCCAGGCTTCTCCGCTTTTTGCACCAATCCAATCTGTAATGCCATGCCTTGCTGCAAATTTCCCAGTCAATAGACTCGCTCTCGATGGACTACAAACTGCGCAGGTTGCATAACCATTTGTAAAGTTGATTCCTTGACTTGCAATATGATCAATATTCGGTGTTTCATAATATTGGCTACCCATGACACTTAGGTCATTATAGCCCAAATCGTCAACGAGAATAAAAAGAATATTGGGAGATTCAATTTTAGGATTAGAATTAGTACAACTGACGAAAGCATTTAAAATGATAAACCAAAAAAAGATTTTTAAAGATTTCATTATGATTTAAATTCTGGTTTTCAAGCCAAGTATAAAGTTATGCCCGTTATTTCTTTTTCAATAAAAAACCTGGCCTGATTCGATGTGGATTCCTCCAGGTGTTTAATTTTTCGATTAAAAAACCATCTCCTTTCACCTCTGCTTGTGTCAAAACCTTTTGCCAAAGATGATCTGGCAAAAGAAAATATCGAATACTAATTTTATGGACTTCCTTCATCTCTGATTCATTCAAATAATAAGCTATTTCTGACTGTCGGATATCAGTAGCTATTCGCCAAAGCTTATTTTGCTCGATCTCGTATTCTGGATTCCAGGGCATGGCATCTATACCCGTCGTAAAAGTAAAGTATTCCGCAAGTGCATTATGTGCAATAAGTAATTCGGTATTTTCTGAATTTAAATGCTCCAGTGTTTTTTCTGTTAACTGGGCATATTTTTTATAATTCGCATCGTGTTTTTCTGGCTGATAAGAACGAAGCGAAAAGATAGACCCTAGCATAAAAACGATAGCAAAAAACAATAGCGTAATTTTACTTTTTTGAGAGTATTCTATTTTTATAAACAAAGCTATAAATAAGGGAGCCATCAAAATATACAATAGAAAAAACCGATAAGCCATCCCCGTCAAATCCCAAGTATAAAACGGAAACAACAGCAAGGTCGACACGCCAAACAAAGTAAAAGCAAGCCAACGGTTTTTAGCTTTAAGCAAAAAGGGAATGCTCAAAAAATAAAGCGCAGATGCTACTATGATTTCCGCCAACCAGAAAGTAGAAATGCGATCTGCTGTTCCGAAGGTTTGGGTAAAAGAATACGGCGAAAATTGAAAACTTGAACTTAACAATCCATCAAATCTTTGAAAATCAGATAGATTTGGTAGTCCTGGGATAATCAAACTTAAGACAAAAATCACTACAACTGTCCCAATAAAAATAGCCACTTTTTTTAAAGTAAAATAATTAAACGCAATCCAGGCCAATCCAAATATCATCGCAATCCCGAAGGTCAGACGATGACCAAAAAAGCAAAGTATTAGCCATATAAATGGACAAAAAGTAGTAAGAGTAATCGGTTTTGCTTTCAGGAGTTTGGATGCTGATTTTGTTCTCATACTCAAACTCCCTATAAAAAACAAAAGGAAAACAAAGCCTAATAAATTCTTTGGAAATTGAGCAGCAAAATAAGTTAGATGAGGACTAAACAAACTAATGCTCCCTACCAAAATCGCCAGATACATACTGCCGCTCCAACGTTTTGTCAAGTGATAAAAACCAAAGGTAGTCAGACCAGCGAGCAAAGCCGCCGTCATTTTAAAAGCAAGAATATAATCTCCTGTAAACCAGTTCACAAATCGGATCAGCGGATAAATCAAAGACAAATCAGCACTATGCATACTCCCCTCCTCTACCCAGCTTTTTATCTGTACCAAATAGAAATAACCATCCCAACCATTAGCAAATTTTGTTTGCTGTAAAGCTTTAAAACGAAGGACTATCGATAGAAAGGTCAAAACAAATCCCGGCAGGTATTTGATCCAAGAAATAAGATCTTTGAGCGGATTAAAACTTGATTGCATTGATTAGCTTTTCTCCTTGGATAGTGTTGTCTTTGATGGTGATTTTATCTCGAAAAATCCGACTGAGTTCTGCATCTTCTTTTCCAGCATAATACATCTCGAGCAAACTAAAATCTAATAGTTTTCCAAATACACTGATCGTTGCGGATTCTGAATCTGCTTTGATGATTTCCCAATTCCCATCGGCGATCGTTTCCACACTATCGGATTCATCTTCTTCAGAAGAGTACAACACAAACGTCCCGTCAGATCTAAGGATCGCAGAACGTGTCATCGCCATCGGATATTCTTCACTGGTATATAAATTAAAAATTCGGCTGTCCACTAGACTTTCTAAAACGGTCCCTTTAGTTTTTTGCTTAATGGCATTTCGATTATCATTCGTTCTTTCACTACGAATCCCAAACAAGGCATCCGCTTCATCAAAAAACAAAATCTCGCTAATTGCCAAATCTTTATAACTCCAACCTTTATAAGAGGATTGAATTTCTAATTCGAAAGACTTACCTGAGACTGGAGTTTTCAACTTCACAGATTGAACACCTTGTTCATCTTTTAATTGATAACTTTCCAATGCTGACCCACTAGTACCAAAACCAAAACCTTTTAGTTTTGCATTTGATTTATAATGACTCTCGGAGCGTTGGTATCCGTTCCAAAGTTGTAATCCTGAGATCGTTACTTCTTCATCAAAAGTAAAAACTAATTTTGTTCCTATCCCATCTCCTTTCTCTCCTTCCACCCAAACAAATTCTTTTCGAGCATCAAAAAGCAAACTAGCATCATAAGCAAAACTCTCTTCTTTTAAAGTTGAGCTTGCATTAACCGCCCCCTTCATCATTGCTGGAGCGATGATTTTGAATTCACCATTCTCCCCTTCTACAATGATATTTTTTATGCCGATTTTTTTATTTTGTTCAAACCGTTCCAATTGAATTTTATCATAAAAATCACTTTCAATCGGACTGCTAGTTACTTTTATATTTTCATCTGTAGAAAACCTTAAGTAAATATTTGCTAGTTCCTGGTTGATTGAAACATCTTGTCCTGGAGAGGCTAAATCCAGTGGTGATCCATTTCCATAAACAGTGTAAGATTCAATACTAGCAAGCTCACTTTCATCGGCTTGCTCTACCTTTATAGATTTGATCATCGTCGGCTCCGCGAAGTACAACATGATTCCTTCATCTGGTCCTGCTCCACTTCTGGTTTTCCAAATGCTGGTTTCGTCCCGATCAAATACGAACTGAACATTTGATGAAGGATCAGTCGAGGTAGCATAAAGTCCATTAAGTGCTAAAGGGATCCGATTATCAGGTTCAGTAATCTCAACCGTAGGAGTGGGAATTTCTGTAGTGGGTTTATCCGATACAACTGGAGGAGAAGTCGTCTCCGTAGTTCCAGAATCACAGCCGATAAAGGATAAGATAAAAATAAGGGGTATGAGCAAAAGGGTTTTCATAAATTTGGTTTTGTATTCCAAATCTACGACTTTTTAAATAATATATGGCTATGTGGTTGTATCGCTATATAAATCATATGACTTACATAACTTAAAACCACATAACCATATAAAACATCTATTCTATTAAAATCATTCTCTGATTCGCTAACGCGGATTCAGTTCTTAGTTGATAAAAATACAAACCACTACCTTCCAGTTCGTCTCTCTGAATAACAAACTCTGAATACCCTTCAGGGTAGACGCCTGTCGTTTTCCAGACCAACTCACCAGAAGCATTGAAGACAGAAATGGTAGCTATTGAACTTTCTTTTAATGAGAAACTAATAATGGTTTCTTCTTTGAACGGATTAGGACGGTTTTGGAACAGTTCAAAAACCATATCGACTTTTGGAGAAATCCCAAACTGTAAATCAAGTGTGGTTTGCGTTTTATCTTTTTGATATAGTTCAGCGGTTGTATAATTAGAATTTATTTTTAATAATTCGCTCAATCTTCCGGATCCTTTAGCTTTGAATTTCAATTCAAATAAAATAGTTTCTGAATCTTTAGTCGACGCATCTAGATCAAACCAAGAACAAGTGATCATTCCATTTTCTATGAAATCCAATCCAAAATTATTCATAGAAAAGTCCGATAAACTGTTTGCTCCTAATCCTTCAAAATCCAGCAGACTCTGATCAAAATCCAAAGTAAATTGAAATCCTAAGACTTCGTCAAAATCTTTTGCTTTGATTGGAACAATGACCTCTTCATCTTCTTCGATCGATTGATTCTCTGTTTCAAAATGAAACGTTGATGCGTTTCGAGTATCACTAGTTCCATTAAAATTCGTCTCCGCAGAATTGTTTAAGTCTCCAGTTTTTACTGCAACAAAACTCATATCCATCATCTCATTCTCTAAACTCGCTATAGAACAGAATTCAGGAAAACTAGATTCAAATGGATTCTCTTGATTTGGAAAAACATAATTCGCATCCACAAATCTCCAAGAGGTATTTGATTGAAAAACGGTATTGATACCAAGAATTAATTTCCTTAATTGAACGATATCAAAAGTTGTAGTTTGTCCTGATCGGTTAATATCTCCTGCAATTATTTTATAAGGTGAATCCAGTAAATCAACCTCCAAGATATGTCTTTGTAATAAAATCAAATCCCATGTAGTTACTCCATTCATTGGATCTTGATTATGGAATGGTTCAATATAATAAGGATAACCTTCCGGCAAGTCTAAAAATTCATAAGCTCCCATTACAGAAGTCATCGCATCATCAGACATTCCACCATCCAAAAAGACTTCTATATTTTCAAGAGGTTCTCCTTCTTCTGTTAAAACTTCTCCAGCGATCTCCGCAAAACCAGGAGGACTCATTGGAGGAAGAACAAAAACCTTAGTTACACAGGAAGACATATTTCCATAACAGTCTATCGCAAAAATTTCAATCGGAATTCCACCAATCATTTGAGACAGAATAAAATCGTCATAATCTAAAAACAAAGTATCTGTCATTTGTCCCGGGTTGTCTAAATCTTCAATCAAAAGTGTATCTAAACAACATTCTAGAAACGGTTCTAACAAGAACTGAGAAGGGACTACAAAACCGGAAGAATCTATACCACTCAATGGTACCGTTTGAGGATTACAGAAAAATGCTGGCGGCACCAAATCATTAACCATAACCATAGAAGAGCAAGAACTGGTATTTCCACAATCATCAGTTGCGTTGAAAGTAATCGTATTATCTCCTATTGGAAAACTAATTAAGAGAAAAGGAAAACCGACAATCGTTCCTACCGAATCAATTACCCCATCATTCCCAAAATCAACGCTGTAATCTACATCTAATACCTGATCGCAATTGTCTGTAATAGTTACTGACATAGCATAAAGGAAATCACAAACTCCAACAGACACAATATTTTCGATTCTATCATTCGGACAAGAAATAGTTGGAGGGGTAGTATCATCTACTGTGATCTCTTGTGTAAAGGTATCTGAGTTTCCACAACTATCTGTCGCTGTCCAAGTTCGATTCAATATATAATTATGCGTACAATCACCAGAGTTTTCCACAATCTCTTCCGTCATCATAAGAACGGCCCCATTATTACAAGCATCTTCTGCCTCAACAAAAGCAGGTGATGGAATATTATCGCATTCAGCGGTGATATTTGGTGGTGTCACCGTAAAAACGGGAGCACTTTCGTCAAACAGTGTGATAATCTGAGTTCTTGCACTTAGGTTACTACAATTATCTGTCGCCGTCCAGGTTCTAAAAATCTGATAATTTTGACTCCCACAATCTGGCTCTGTGCTAAATTCTTCAAAAGAAATCTCTGGATCATCATCGCAGTTATCAGTCGCCGTCGGAGAAGGAAGTGCAGGTATGTCATTACACTCGACCGTAATATTTTGAGGTATTCCAAAAAGTACTGGTGCCGTATCATCTATCACTTCCAAGGTTGTACTTCTTGAACTGGTGTTTCCACAATTATCCGTCGCTGTCCAACTCCAAGTCAAAACATATTCGTTTTCACAATTCTGCTCCGTAATTATTTCTTCAAAAACAATCGTTACTTCATCATCACAATTATCAGTCGCTGAAACAGAAACAGGACTTGGAATGGCATCACATTGTACCGTCATATCATCAGGTACATCTGTCAAAATTGGTGCTTCTGTATCTGAAGAAGTAATTACTTGAGTGGTGTTTACTGTATTTCCGCAATTATCTGTTGCCGTCCACGTTCGAGTAACCGTAATGTTTTCAGGACAAATTCCATCTTCGATTACTTCTGTAAAAACAACCTCTGGAGTTATACAATTATCTGTTGCGGTTATCGTCGGAGGGTTAGGTACTTCTCCACACTCTACCGTCATATCTACTGGTGTCGCACTTAACACTGGAGCCTCCGTATCTGAAGAAGTAATTACTTGAGTGGCACTAACTGTATTTCCACAATTATCTGTTGCCATCCACGTTCGAGTAACTGTAATATTTTCAGGACAAATTCCATCTTCGATGACTTCTGCAAAAACGACTATAACATCCATATCACAATTATCGCTTGCAGTCACTATAACAGGCTCTGGGACCATTCCACAATCTACGGTCATATCTACTGGAACATTATTCAATGTCGGCGCAATAATATCTGAAGAACTTACAACCTGTTGAGCAGATACGGTATTCCCACAATTATCCGTTGCGGTCCATGTCCGAGTTATAATTACATCTTCGCTACAAGTCCCCGTTGACATTTCTTCATCAAAATCAACAATGACATCAGTCAAACAATTATCCGTTGCCGTTACTGTTGGAGCTGCTGGAATTTCTCCACACTCTGCAGTTACATCTGCTGGTATTCCGATCAGAATCGGTGCTACGATATCTGCAGAAGTAATGACTTGAATAGCACTTACTTCATTTCCACAATTATCTGTTGCTGTCCAAATTCGAGTGACTACAACATCTTCCGCACAATCTCCATTTACTTCTGTTTCTGAAAAATCAACCATGATATTTGATGCACAATTATCTATTGCTGTTACTTCTGGTGCTTCCATGATGGCGCCACATTCTACGGTCATATCTACTGGCACTCCAATAAGAACTGGTGCCTCTGTATCTGAAGAAGTAATGGTCTGAGAAGCACTTATGGTATTTCCGCAATTATCCGTTGCCGTCCAAGTTCTGACAATAGTAATATCCTCCGCACAAATCCCATTTTGAATATCTTCGTCAAACATAATTTCAACATCGGTATCACAATTATCTGTCGCTGTAATCATTGGCGCATCTGGAACATTTCCACATTCTACGGTCATGTCTATTGGCATTCCACTAAGTACTGGAGGTGTATTATCATCTACAATAATTGATTGAGATTGTGAACTTTCATTTCCGCAATTATCCGTTGCTGTCCAGGTTCTAACTAAAGTATAATTCTCTGGGCAAGATCCAGGCTGACTTATTTCTTCAAAGGCAATCGTTACGTTCTGATCACAATTATCCATTGCAGTAACAATAGAAGGATCAGGGATCATATCACATTCTACAGTTAGATTTGTTGGAATACCAATCAATGTCGGAGCAACAGTATCTTGAACACTGATGTTTTGTATTTGTATCGTTTGATTTCCACAATTATCTGAAGCTGTCCAGGTTCTTACAATCATATATTCATCAGCACATGCACCATCAGTAATCACCTCTGTCATATCCAAATCAACATCTAGATCACAATTGTCTGTAGCACTTATAATTGGCATTGGAATGATCGCATCACAGTTCAATGTGGTATCTGGGCTTTCACCTAAAATAACAGGTGGTGTTGTATCTACTACGGTAATAACCTGAACTAGAGAATCTGCATTTCCACAATTATCTACTGTAAACCATTTTCTAATAATCGAATACTCATCAGTACAAGAACCGGGATTAATCACTTCATTAGTAGTTACAACTTCTCCATTTCCACACAAATCATCAGCTGTCAAAACCTCCATAGCTGGAACCGCATCACATTCAACTGTCAGGTCTGTTGGTATTCCGCTAAAAACCGGAGCTTCTGTATCAAATTCTTTAATCACTTGAACATCGGTATAAGTCACATCATTACACCAATCATAGACCGTCCATACTCTGATGATTTTAATTAAACATTCATCTGCAAATTCAATCACAGTATCATCATGATTGATTGCAAAAGAACCGCAATTATCTTCCACTTCTGGTTCACCTGTTATTGTTAAATCATCTGAATCTCCGCATTCGGCTTCGTCTATACTTTCTGGAAAAGTAATAATCGCAACAGTAGTATCCACCAAAGTTATTAGCTGAACACAAACCGCAGACTGCCCATGATTATCCTGAACTGTCCAGGTTCTCGTTATCGTTCCGGTATTACAAAGGTTTAAATCTTCTACATCAGTATAAGACACATCCATCACCCCACAATTATCATAGACTTCTGGCTCACCTGTTATCGAAGGGTTAGCTTCGTAAGTCGTACAACTTATCGTGATGTCTGGTGGGCAAGTAATTTCTGGATTGAGTTTATCCTGAACAATGACTTCAACCATACAGCTATTTGACAAACGATTGATCGCATCTTCAATACGCATTTCCACCATCACGGTTGTTCCTATATCGCAGCAATAAAAAGGAACTTCAGTACCAAAAACACTAGCATCATTTCCTGGGCAATCAGGATTATCCATTCTTCTTGCCAGAAAAGTAATTGGTCCGCAATTATCATAACTACCATCATCGAAAGTACTGGCCGGTGCGAGAGTTGTCCCAGCATTTCCTAAAGAAATCGTTGTAAAACTATTACAAATCGCTACAGGATTTGCGCCATCATCAATGGTTGCATCAAGCGTACATACCGATGTATTTCCACAGTCATCTGTAGCAGTATAAGTGTAGGTATAAACACCAACTGGAAGATAGACAACTGCACCAGGGTTTACACTCTGACCATTTTCATCTTCGATTGAAATCGTAATATTCGCATTGGAAGAACAATCATCTGTAGCTGTAGCATTAGGTATAATAAAACTACCGTTACAAGTTGTTGCTGAAGCACTTACGGTAAAATCATCAGCACAATTGATCACCGGCCCCGTTGAATCCAATACTTTTATTTCTTGTGTTTCGGACGTTGAATTTCCTGTACATTCTTCATTTATGGTCCAGGTTCGAATGATGCTGTAACTACCATCACAAATTGCAAAAGGGCCAGCATCAGTGTACATCACCCAAAGCTCACAAACATCTCCGTTAATTAAATCCAAACCATTGAGTATAGGATAACCTGTGCTATCGGGTGATACATCCGGATTTACACAATTCAAAGCATCCGCAGCAATACCATTTCGATCTAATGGAAATTGAATATCGCCAAGAATTGGTCTTAGTAATGTTATGGTCTGAACACAAGGAACTGCTTCATTACCACTATCATCTATTGCTGTCCAGGTTCGAGTAATAATTTGAACTGCTGAAGGATCGCACATTGGATTATTAATATCATCAATATAAGAAAGCGTTGGATTTCCATCACAATTGTCGCTAACATTCGCATAACCAATATCGTCTGGATGAGTCGATGCTGTACAAACTATATTTAGATTAATACAGCTAATAACAGGATTTATATAATCCCGAATAACAATGGTGCTTTCACAATAATTACCCGTTGCAGCATCTACAACTCTTACCGGCAAAGTCTGGTCAAGGTAAGTCCCATCGACAATTGGATTATTCGGAATAAGGTTTCCAGAAAGGTCAAAGATCTCAACGCTTAATGGTCCAGCGCAGGAATTGCTTCCTTCTAAAATATCATCAGGGTTTACTATCGCTAAACAGTTGGAACCTAAGGATATTTGAATATTTGGACTATTGCAGACCATACTGCATTGAGAAAAACTAAGATGGGGTGTGAACATGCTCATGATGAATATGCCTGGCAATCCAATCATGAAAAATTTTAATTTGTTCATGTTTAATCAGTTCTGAGACGGCCCCCAATTACGATTAATAACTAGGGGAACTTTTTCCAATTACTCGCCACTATGCATAGCATTGACGGCATTGAGATGTTGGAATATCTAATGATGTAATAATCCAAAAACAGTATACTCAAGGCATACGTTTTCGAATAATTTTAAATCGTCTTTAAAATCGGTTTAAGGAATTTTTTTATCAATCGGTTGGTGGAATGAAACATATTAGGTTTTCAGGAAAGGGTATATTTTTATGTTAAATAAAATATGTTTCTCTGATTTAAAATACGAGGTTTGTTTTGGAAGGTTGCAATTTTTGAAAAAATATTGCTAAAGGTAGGTACTACAGGAGTGAGGAGTGAGGAGTGAGGAGTGAGGAGTGAGGAGTGAGGAGTTTAAGATCTTGGATTTGCACGAGCTTCACCAAGATCTTAAATTTTAAACAACTTACTCACCTTCCTCGTCTTTCATTCTTTCTAATTTTTTCAAACCGATTTCATCAACAAGATCATGAAGATCATCTATATCTACATTTCGTCCTTTTACATTCATCAAAAATCGCTTACCAACGAATACGGAAAACTCGCAACGAGTATTGCTACATTTTTCAAAAGCTTTATTGCCTTTATAAGTTGTAGTTCGTTCAAAACCATTTTCTGTTTCTTTATCAACTTTAACCATAGACCATGCAGCCATTCCCATCATTGCCATTCCAAGACCTCCCGCATCAATGATTTCAACATTGATTTTTTTATCATTTTTTTCATATTTAACTTTTGCAGTTGAGACATTAAATCCTGCCATACCAGTAGACTCACCTGTTGGCTTAGAACGTGTATACCCATCTGGCGATTCTGGAAATAATTCGGTAAATTTTCTAAAGTTAAGGGGCTTCTTTTTACCGACACCATCTTCTTTCAAATCTTCAACTGCATTTTCTATTTGACTCAAAGCACCAGCTAATCCGCCTTCGAGATCTTTAGATGCTTCTTTAGCTACATCACCAAGACCTTCGGTCATTTTCTCTAAGCCTTCACTAATTTTATCAGCAGCTTTTTCTTCAGGAGTTGGTTCGCTTCCGCAAGAGAAGATCAGCGTAGCAGTGAAAAACATCAAGAGGTAAGCAAGATTTAAGGTTTTCATTGTTGTTTGTTTTTTGTTATTGAAAATAGGAATAAGGGCACGAAACTCATGTAAGAAAATACGAAGCCCACGAAGTATTTTTTTAAAATATTATTAAGACCAATCAGTCATTAAAAATCCACAAGATGAGATCATAAATGATGTGTCTAGCATAATATCAACAATCGCTTTTTAAAAGAATCGCTTTTTTCTACGAAAGTTATTATTTGCTATACACATCATTGAGTCAGTTGGATTACGACTCCGCTTCTTCCTCTTTGGCTACTTGCGTCACCTCTGGTTTCATTTGCGGAAAAAACAATACATCCTGAATACTGTATTGATTAGTTAGCATCATCGTTAATCGATCAATACCAATTCCTAAACCTGAAGTTGGAGGCATTCCATATTCTAATGCACGAAGGAAATCTTCATCGAGAACCATTGCCTCGTCGTCTCCTCTTTCTGCTAATTTCAATTGATCTTCGAAACGCTCTCTTTGATCAATTGGATCATTCAACTCAGAATAAGCGTTAGCTATTTCTTTTCCATTTACAAACAATTCGAAACGTTCGACTAATCCTTCTTTAGTTCTATGTTTTTTTGCAAGCGGAGTCATCTCAATCGGATAATCTGTGATGTAAGTTGGTTGAATCAAATGAGCTTCAACTTTTTCACCAAAAATCTCATCGATCAATTTTCCTTTCCCCATACTTGCATCCACTTCGATATGCATTTCTTTACATACTTTTCGCAATCCTTCTTCATCCATTTCCGACACATTGATACCGGTATATTTTTCAATAGACTCATACATACTCAAGCGAACGTAAGGCCCTTTGAAACTGATCATCTTACCATCGTACTCTACCTCAGTATTTCCATTTACTGCTACACAAGTTTCTTCCAACAATTGCTCAACCATTTCCATCATCCAGATGTAATCTTTGTAAGCTACATAGATTTCCATGGCCGTAAACTCTGGATTATGTGTTCGATCCATTCCTTCATTCCGGAACATTTTACCAAACTCATAAACCCCATCGAATCCACCGACGATTAATCTTTTTAAATATAACTCATTCGCAATCCGAAGATATAATGGCATATCCAAAGTATTATGATGCGTCTCGAAAGGTCGAGCGGCTGCCCCTCCATGCAGTGGTTGGAGAATTGGCGTTTCTACTTCTAACCAACCTTTATCGTTAAAGAAGTTTCTCATCGTATTGATGATTTTAGTTCTTTTTAAAAAGGCATCTCTTACTTGTGGATTTACGGTAAGGTCAACATAACGCTGACGGTAACGTTGCTCCGGATCAGTAAAAGCATCATATTCATTTCCTTCTTTATCTCTTTTTACGATTGGAAGACTTTTAATCGATTTTCCTAAAAATCTAAACACTTTAGGACGAACCGTCACTTCACCTGTTTGAGTAGAAAACAATTCTCCTTCCAATCCAATAAAATCTCCAATATGCAAGTGCTTAATTGTGCTCTGGTTTTTCGTTTGCTCCTCTTCTGTTGCTCCGATATTACCTTTTCCCATATAGACTTGAATCCGTCCTTCGCTATCTTGCAATTGAGCAAAAGCGCCACGTTTTCCCATAAAACGACCAGCAACCCTGACGACTTCCATCTTTGATGGTCCAAAATCTCCAAGAGCTGATTCTCTTAAACCTCCTAAAAAGTCTTCCAATTTTTCAGCTTCCCGGTTAAGACCAGCATCAAATTCAATAGTTTCAGTAAAACCAAATGCTTTAAATTCGTCGAGTTCTAAAATCTGAGGAATACGAAACTTATTCTGCAACAATATTTCTTTTATCTGTTCCGCCTTGGCTGGTCCAATATCTTTGATCGCTTCAATTTCCTTAGTTAATTGTTTACGAAATTGATCTGTAGTAAAGTTACCAGACCTAAAATTGACATCAAACATTTCTGCTGGGAATGGATCTACACCGAGATCTCTTAAGGATTGTAATGCTTCCCTGCGTACAATTTCTTGTTCACTTAATTGTTGCATTGCTAAATTTTAGTTTTAAAAAGATAAAAAAACAGGCAAAAACCCTATTTTTTGAGGGATTTCAGCCTTATAACACTGTTTGCAAAAATATAGTTTATTAGACAGAATAAAGAATTCCGTTGCTGCTTTCCTTTTCTGAATGAAATCAATGAAAATTTTACCTTTTCTTCAAGGAAAATCTCTGTAAAACTGCTTCTTTTTTCGTATTTTTGTTTACGACGATTATCCCCCCCTCCAAAATAGTCTAATAATCATTATGCAAAAACTAGGAACCTACACCAATTACATCAAATTTGTGGCAAAGCGTAGCTATTTTAATATACTATGCTTACTTGCTTTTTCGGCTTTATCCCCACTAATTACCAGTGCTCAAACCATCCTTGAAAGAGGTGACATTGCGGTATTCGGGGTCAATGCCAACAATGCTGCTTGTGGAGGCACAGGTGGAGAAGACGTCATCACACTTGTTGCTTTCAAAGACATTACGGATAATACTGAAATTGATATTACCGATAATGGATGGGAAAGAGTGAGCGCTGGCCAATGGGGAGATTCAGAAGGAACTTATCGAATGACTCGAACTGGAGGAACAATAGGAGCAGGTGTCAGCTTTGAATTTATTTTCCAAAATAGTCTTGTGGGAACCCAAGCAGCTAACCCTGGTTGGTCAATTACAGATTTAAATGTTCCCACTACACTCGATCGTACTGTGAATTTCAACTCTGGTGGTGATCAATTATATGTCATGCAAAGTGGGGTTTGGGATAATTTAGGTGAAACAGGAGAACATGATGCAGATTATAATGGCCGAGTATTGTACGGTTTTAATACTCGAACAAGTTGGAATGCGGATGGGACTACTCAACAATCTAATATTCATCCTCAGGTTGATCCTTGTTATTATATGAACCCAACCTCAGGTACAACAAACTATGTAAATTATAGTGGCCCAACAACATCAGCTACTCAGCTAGAATGGATAGCTCGAATAGGAGATCCTTCAAACTGGGATTCTTATACTAGCTGTACCGATTACAATAATTCTCCACCTCCTGCAGCCATCGACATTGCTTCAAGTGGAATGTCAATAGACTGTGCAATTTGTACCGGTTGTGGAACCATCAATGATGTGTTAACATTCAATCTACCAACTTCCGGAGGTCCGTTCGATGTAATGTATACTGATGGTACAGGATTATTTTTCCTAAATGGAATTAGTAATGGTCATACGGTGAATGTAACCGTTACCATGAATACTACCTTCTCTCTTCTTTCAATCACAGATCTTAATGGTTGCCCTATATTTTCTAATTTTGATGGGGAGGCAGAAATCACAACTTCGGGAGGAGGAGGAGATGCAAGTATCACTGGTGGTGGTGTAATTTGTACTGGCAATTGTTCAGATATAGATGTTTCAATTATTGGTGGACAAGCGCCTTATGATGTAACGATGGAATTAGATTTTCCTCCATTCGTAAATAATTGGCAGTTTGATGTGGATATGCCAAATACTTCATTGAATATGACCATTTGTGTGGATGGCCTCATTCCATCATATGACCCAATTACAAATACTTTGACTATTCCAGATTTTATTGGAAACAATGTAACCATCACTTTGATCAGTATGGATGACAACTCTGGTTGTAGTGGAACCGTTGATGGTACGCCTTTGAATTTTGATATTCAACAAACACCAACAGCTAATCCTGCAGGACCATTACAAGCTTGTGATGATGGAAGTGGTCAAGCAACTTTTGATTTGACTACATTGAACAATACGGTCAATGGTGGAAATGGAAATCCAGTAAATTGGTTTAGCGATATCGCAACGAATAATCCAATTTTAACTCCTGGAAATTTTACCACTACAACTACAGTAGTATACGCCACGGTTACACAGGGAGATTGTGATTCGGATCCAATTCCAGTTAACTTAAATATAGATGCAGGACCAACCCCAAACGCTCCTCCTCCAGTTTCAGTTTGTGATGACGGAAGTGGGCAAGCAATTTTTGATTTAACTTCTTATGATAATATAGTTAATGGAGGATCTGGAAATCCGGTAACCTGGTATTTTGATATTGGAGCAACCACTGACATTCCAAACCCTACAAATTTCCAGACAAATAGTACAACAGTTTATGCAACAGTATCTCTAGGAGTCTGTGAATCAACTACAGTTGCTCTGGTATTGACCGTCACTCCTGGTCCAATGGCAAATCAAACAACTAATAGTGAATGTGATGATGGAACAGGGAGTGCTTCATTTGACTTAACCTCGCTAGACCTCACAGTTAATGGAGGAACGGGAGATCCTGTTTCTTGGTTTGAAGATGCAGCAGGACTAATTCCAGTAGTTGATCCATTAAATTATGTTTCAACTGGAGGTATTGTTTATGCATCCGTAAATAACGGAGCCTGCTCAAGTGCTCTAGTTCCTATAAATTTAATACTCACTCCTGGTCCAACTGCGGCCAGTACTAATGACACGCAATGCGATGATGGTACAGGGAATGCTTTATTTAACCTGACCTTATTAGACTTCACTATCAATGGAGGAACAGGAGATATTGTATCTTGGTTTATGGATACAGATGCTACAATTCCTATCGCTGACCCAAGCAACCATTCTAGTACTGGAGGTTCTGTATGGGCCGTAGTTAATAATGGAGCTTGCGATTCTGAGGCTGTAGAAATCTTTTTGATTATCAGTCCTGCACCATCATCAACTGCTACTTCTGGAAGTGCTTGTGATGATGGCTCCGGATCAACAATATTT
>CAKZTD010000072.1 GCA_937921595.1 uncultured Saprospiraceae bacterium | reverse complement strand
TACTTTAATAACAAAAAATAAAGCAATGAAAAAATTATCAATGATCCTCTTTTTATTCTTAACACTGAACAGTTTCGGACAATCAAAATTTAAGATCAATTTAACCAGTGGTTTGAATTATTCTTTTACAAAATATACCTACAATGATGGTTTTACTTTTGATGAAGAAATTGATTTTAAAATGCCACTTGGTTATTCTATAAATACAGAAATTGAATACCAAATATCTGAAAATACTTCCATGTTAACTGGTCTCCGTTTTAAGAAGTATAACATCCATCCGAGACTTGCACTTCCTTGGTCTTATGGAACACAGTTTGAATTAGACGGGGAGACCGTTTGGATGAGTACTCCGTATCTTGCAAAACATGAAATCAAAACACTTTCAATTCCATTAGTTTTTAAACGTCATTTTAATCTTGGAAAACGAATATCCTATTTTGCTTTAATGGGAGTAGAAGCTGGCTTTCAATTTGATGAAACAGAAACTTATTTGGATCGATTTCAGGGATTGGTTTCAGAAGATAATCCTCCTGCCGTTGCTGCTTTTAATGATGATGAAATTCAATTGTTTAATACATCAATTGAAATAGGAGTAGGCTTGAGTTATAGAATAAGCAATTCCATTAATTTGCTATTTCAAACGAGTGCCAATGTTTTGGATTTTCGAAAAGGAAACGAGAAGTTTAAAAAGAATGGTGATATGATTTGGGAAGACACTTTTCTTCCAATCGGCCAAGCTTCTCTTGGGCTTGGAATACAAAAAGAATTCTAAGAAAAAACTTAGAGCTCTTCTTGTCTTCTTCACGTTCTTCGTGTCCAAAAAAAAGCAACATGAAATTTAAAACAATAATTATAATAATTCTCTGTGTATCAAATCTCAGTTTATCCGCTCAACAGTGGATCAATTGTACCAGTGGACATCATGTAAATGAGACCATCCAAGATGGAAATACCTTATGGATTGCAACGACCGGAGGATTAGTAGAACGAGACCTTTCAAGTGGGGGGGATACTTTTTATAACCGAGGAAATAGCCTTATTCCTAGCAATAATGTTCGTGAACTTACCTTGGATAATGATTCAAATATATGGGTTTCTACTGACTTAGGAACTGGATATTTTGATGGAACAGATTGGACTTTGTTTTATGAAAAATCAGGCTTGCTAAATAAAGGAATAGATGGAAGAGTCATCATCGTTGAAGCGGATAGTTTGCACTTTTGGGATGGCCAATCTTTTGAAAGTATTGAAACTCCAGAGACTAATTATTATTCAATGAGAGACGTTGTTGTAGATCCTTCTTCTGGTGATGTTTGGACCTCCTTTTATACTTTTGGTCAGTATGGACTATATCGTTATGATGGACAGGAGATCAATTTTTTGAGTATAAACAACGCTCCCTTGCCTTTTGAATCTTCTACTGAGAATCCTTTATTGTTTGATAATGAAAATCGATTGTGGATAGGTACAAGTTCCGGCTTGTTGAGATACGATAATGGAGAGTGGTTTAATTTCTCGGAGGAGGTTGGAGATTTCCCCGCTGGATCTATATCGGCATTAGGGCTTCATCCTGAAGATGGAGATGTATATGCGATTGTGACTGAATCGATAAGTAATTTTGATACTAAATTGATAAAGATAATCGATGATAATACAATTGTTGAAATAGGTTTGCCTGAAGATATTACCCAATTTACCCCTTATAATCTTTTAGCTTTTACAGAAAGTGATGATCTTTCTATCTTGGTCGGAACAGCTCGATCTGGTCTATGGGAATTCAAAGAGTCTGCCTGGTTTAAAGTTCCAACAAATCAATCGCCATCACAGGCGAATAGCATCAATCAAATATTTGTAGATGGAACAAGAACTTATATTAACGGTGGCCGGAATTATTTATATGAACCCAATGTGATGTTTTTTATTGAAGAAGGAGATTGGTCTTATTTTACCGAAAATAATTCTCCCTTTTCATCTGAAGGAACGTATTCTGCTTACTTTATTGAAAGATGGAATGATACGCTTTGGGCACATACAGGGGATACTTTAATGGCTTATGCAAATGGAGAGTGGACCGTTCCACTGATGCCGGATATTGAAGATGATGTTTTAGAAATAAATTCTTTAATCCATTTTGAACCAGATGGAAAACGATGGCTGCTTGAGAAGTGGGAAAGCTATATTTTTTATGAATCGGATCAAGGGTGGTTGACTTTTGATCATGATGAACATGGAGCAGTTAGTGGACTTTATGAAGGTTTTTTAAATCATCCTGCAACTGGAGATTTTTGGTTGGCTTCAGCAAACGGAATTTCTCATTATGATGGAACATCTTGGGAATTGATCGAGCCAATGGATTTAGGTTTACAATCTAATTGGACCTACGATATTGAGATTGATGCTGATGGTGTAATTTGGGCGAGTACTCGACAAGGGATTATAAGAATTGAAAATAATATTCCAGAAGTTTTTGTTACAGAGATTCCTAATTACACAAGAGGATATTTTAGAGAAATTAAATTCGATAGCCAAGGTCATATGTGGGTAGGAGCCTGGGATGTATTGCTTCGTTTTGATGGATTAGATTGGACGATATTTGATAATAAAAATTCCGGCCTTCCAAACGGTTGGATTGATCAATTAGAGTTTGATGCAGATGGGAATCTATGGATTGGAAGTTATTTTGGTGGCTTTGCCGTTTATAATGAAAATGGATTACCAGATGAGTTTTTAGAAGAATTGCATGTTGGAAATGAGGAACTGCTCTTAGATAATGAAGGTTTTAAAATCTATCCAAATCCTATTGCTGAGAATGGAACATTGAGTATTGAAATATCAGAACAGTTTCAAATAAATATGGACACCCAACTTTTTATTTACAATAGCATTGGTCAATTAGTCTCAAATTATAAACTTGAAAATAGACTGGAACAAATTCCTTTAAATTTAAATACAAAAGGAATTTATTTTTTACAATTGAAAAATCGAAATAATTCTTTTGTAGGAAAACTAATGGTTCACTAAAAAAATAGGGAATGAGCGAATCACTCACTCATTCCTTATTTTCCAAATTTATTCATTGATTAGTGATTATGTCCTTCGTGACTTCCATGATCATGCCCTTCATGACCAGTCGCCTCTTTAGGTTTCTCTCCTTTAAAGTTTTCGTTGGCTACATAATCCATTTTACAGACCGGACATTTTCCAGCTTTATCCGATCCACTGCCTTCGCAATGCATTGGGCAAATGTAAGCAGAGGTATATTCTTTGCCTTGTTCAGCAGTGTCACCATCACCTCCACAAGCAGTAAAAGTCATTGCAGCGGCCAAGAAAGCTAAAGACAAAAGGGCAGATTTAAAGTACTTCATTATTCTAGTTTTTATGATTAATTTATTTTATAAAATAAAACTAAAGATACAAATGAGCTCCTAGAGGTCAAATTATATTAGAAAATATTTAGACAATAATTACGATCTCATTTTGATCGTATTAATTGATTATAATAAAAACGCCGCAATCGAAACCAAATTTTATGGTATCAATTGCGGCGTTTAAAATATAGAATAATTATCTACAATTTTTCCGGACGATCATACTGGCAACATCCAGGAAGCGCATCATAAACACTTTTCTTCGCTCTATGCGTTTCTGTATCGTAACCGATATCTGCTAGTTGTTGTTTTATCTGTTCTAAGGTGATCACATCAGGATTAAAAGAAACAGTAAATTGATCCGTTTCTTTATCCCAATCAGCTTCCACAACTCCTTTCTGATGCTTCGTTGAATTTTCAATGGCTCTTTCACACATAGTGCAATTTCCCCAAACTCTAAACGTCTCTTCTTTCACATTAGCCTTGCTTGCCTGAACAGCCACCTTCTTTGTAGCCGATACCTTTTTTGTCGCTTTCTCAGCCTTCTCAGCGGTTTGACTAAATGCAGAAACACCTAGAAATAAAATGGCACTAAAGGTAAGAATGATATACTTTTTCATAATTTTAATTTTTTATTTCTCCTTGAATAATTTCAATGTTAAAGTTACTACTTTTTACAACCAATAAACATACTTAGAACTCCTTTCAGTGAGTTTAAGTTTTAAAGTTTTCTTAAAAAAAGGACAGAATGAAGTCTTTTTAGTAAAAAATGAATTATTTAAAGCAAGGAATTTCATTTATCCGATTATTATATAAGCTATGCGAATTACTCTTACCTGCCTATTAAGCCTTTTTTTATGCACCATTTGTTTCAGTCAAATTAGTGGTAAAGCCACAGACAAAAACGGAGAGGCGCTGTCTTTTGCTTCTGTCTATGTACAAGGTACCTCTCGTGGAACGACGACGAATTTTGAAGGTGATTACTTCCTCGAATTAGACCCTGGAACTTATAAAATTATCTTCCAGTATGTTGGATATAAACAATGGGTTGAAACGGTGAAGGTAGGGGCTGAACCTATATCTTTAGATGTTGTGTTGGAAGAAGAGTCTGTTTTGCTCAATGAAATAGTGGTCAAAGCGAATGCCGAAGATCCAGCCTATGCGGTCATTCGAAAAGCCATTGAGAAACGTAAATATTATCGAGGATTGGTAGAAGAATTTAGTTGTGATGTTTATATCAAAGGAGTCAATAAATTACTCGATGCTCCAGAGAAAATATTTGGAAATGATATTGGAGACATGGGAGGTAGTCTGGATTCTAATCGACAAGGAATTGTTTATTTGTCAGAGTCAGAAGCTAAGCTATTCTTCCAAAAACCAGACAATACAAAAGAACAAATGATCTCGTCGAAGATCAGTGGAAACGATAATGGTTTTAGTTTCAATCAAGCCTCTTCGATGGATTTCAATTTTTATGAAAATCATATTGAAATCGAACGAAGCTTACTTTCTCCTATTGCAGATAATGCGCTTTCTTATTATCGATACAAACTAATTGGAACCTTCTTTGATGAAGGTGGAAGACTCGTCAATAAAATCAAGGTACTTCCAAAGCGCGATGAAGATCCTGTCTTTAGCGGATTCATTTATATTGTCGAAGACCTTTGGAATATTTATAGCACGGAATTGATCGTTACCGGTAAAACGATTAAACAACCTATTTTAGATACCTTAGTCATTACACAGGTTCACGTTCCCGTTAAAGATCCAGATACCTGGATGTTGTTATCACAATCCTTGGATTTTAAATTTGGAATATTTGGGTTTAAAGTGGCAGGAAATTTTACTGGTGTCTTTTCAAATTATAATCTGAATCCACAATTCGAAGATGGATTTTTTACCAATGAAGTTTTCAAAGTAGAGAAGGGAGCGAATGAAAAAACTTTAGAGTATTGGGATAGTATTCGACCTGTTCCTTTGACGGTTGAAGAAAGTGATGATTATATCAAAAAGGATAGTTTAGAAAAAATTTGGGAATCCAGAGAATATCGAGATTCTATGGATCGAAAAAATAATAAATTTAAACTGGCGGATTTACTTTTCGGTTACCAATACAATAAATCTTTTCATAAAACAACAATCTCTATTGGTTCTCCATTGACGACGATTAGTTTCAATCCAGTCCAAGGATGGCATGGAAATGTTGACATTCTTTTTCGAAAAGTATTTGATGAACACAATACCCGATGGATGCGAATCAGCCCTAAAGTTCAGTATGGACTTTCTGATAAAAAATGGCGAGGAGGATTAGATTTTACCTATAATTTTAGTAGTGAAACTTATAGCCGAATCTCTTTCAGTAGTGGAATTGATAAAGTAGTTCAATTTAATGAAGATAAACCAATCACTCCTTTTTTAAGTCAGCTTTTTAATTTGTTTGGTAAGGAAAATTACCTGAGAATTTATGAGAAGGATTTTCTAAAATTAGATTATCGAAGAGAATTATTCAATGGCTTTTACTTCCAAGGAAACATGGAGTATGCAAGGCGTTCCAATCTTGAAAACACGACAGATTATAGTTTCTTTCGGAAGGATAGCATTTATCAAGCAAATATCCCGAATCATCCTGATGGACGAATTGAGTTAGGAATGACAGACGAAGCGTTTTTCGTAGAAGCAGCTTTTAGAATTCGTTTTGATCAAAAATATATCAGTTATCCAGATCAAAAGTTTATCATGGGATCAAGATTCCCGGAATTTTGGGTCCGTTATAAAAAAGGATTCATTGATACCGATTTCGATTTCTTGAAAATTGAAATGAGAGATAATTTTACCTTAGGGTTGGTAGGTAATTCAGAGTTCAGGTTGGAAGGTGGCATCTTTTTAAATAATAATAAAGTGCGCTTTATGGATTTTCAGCATTTTAATGGAAATGAAACCTTTATTTTCAATCCAAATAATATTCAAAATTCTTTTCTTCTGTTGCCTTATTATGAAAGGAGCACAGATGATTGGTTTATACAAGCACATTATCAGCATCATTTCAATGGCTACCTTTTCGACAAGGTTCCTCTTTTGAGAAAGGCAGGATTCAAATCAGTCTTTGCAGCATCTTATCTTCGAACATCAGAATCAGAATTGGGTGACTATTTGGAATTATCCTATGGTATTGAAAACCTTGGATTTGGTATATTTAAAATATTCAGAGTAGATGCAGTCGCTTCTTTTGAGGAATGGAAATATGGGAAGTTTGGTGTGCGTTTAGGGATTGGGCTTTAG
>CAKZTD010000071.1 GCA_937921595.1 uncultured Saprospiraceae bacterium | reverse complement strand
GCTTTTTCCGTTTTATTATCACTGATTAATTCTTTGACTTTCTTTTTTAGATCTTCGTGGGGTTTCATTCTGTAAAAATTAAATGTTGGATTGTTCTATTAGTCATCCAAGGTAAGAATTTTATTTGAAGAAATAAATATGTAGTATTTTTGATATATGAATTCGTTTTAAGAAAGAATAAGTTTTTCTTCTTTGCTTGGATATGCAACCAATAATGCACAAATGATGATTACGTTTTTATAAATGTATTGCCCTAACAAGGTAGGAGCGATAATCGAATCTTGAAATATTAAATCTGGAGAGAATAATAAAGGTGTGAATGTCATAATGAGATGGGCAATGGCTATGATGATGGCGAGTTTTAAATATAGTCTGAACATCAGTGCAATGCCAATGGCGATTTCCAATGTAGCGAGGGCAAAAAGACAAATTTTTGGAGGAATTAAACCGAGACATAATTTACAAACGGTAGATGCTCCAATTTCTTCAGCGGGACTTAGGTTTGGGAAAAATTTTAATATTCCGAAGTAGAAAAATATAGCTCCAATACTGATGGTTAGCCATTTTATCTTTCTTCCCATGGTGAGATTTGCGTGATTACTCATAATGTAAGCTGGTTTGGTTATGGGAGGAATAATTAAATTCTAGCTTACAATATAAGTTTTAAAAGAATATGGCGCTTGGATCGGGAAAGGAAAATAGGGGCAATTGATTAAAATCATTGTCTAACAATAAACCTTCTGGGAAGAAGGTGCTAATGACTCTTAATATCCAGATAGGATGGGAAGTCCAAGCTATCTACGATTACTTTTCGCGGCTTCTCGAAAATATTTCATTGGCACCCACAACATTCCAAAGCATTCTCCATGCTCTTTCCCTAAATGCTTGTGATGAACTTTATGTGCTTTTCGAATGGCACGAAAATATACATTGTTTGAATTTCTTAAAAACTTAATTCGCTGATGAATAAAAATCTCATGAACAAAAAAGTAGGCTGCTCCATAAACTGCAATGCCTAAGCCGAGATAAAACAACCAATTGAATCCTTGTTGTGATCCTACTAAAAAAAGTAAAAAACTAGGTATGGCAAAGATCAAAAAGAAGGCATCATTTTTTTCTAAAAAGTGATCATGATTAGGTACATGGTGATCTTCATGGAGATTCCAAAGAAAACCATGCATCACGTATTTGTGAGTCAACCAAGCAACTCCTTCCATTATAAAAAAGGTAGCAACGACGATGAGTATGTTGAACAGAACGGCCATATACTAAATAATTATATTTTATGGTTTTTAAAAAAGTAATCCTTCATGAGCTTCGTGTCCTGAAAACTATTAAAGGAGATTAAATTTATATCTAAGCATTGAGCTAAACATCAAACCAAATTTCCTAGGATTTGAAATCCGGATTCTTTCGTTCATCACTTTATCAGCTGGTGAGCTTTTGATTTTTGAAAATAATTTTAAATAATAAATGTAAGCCAAATATACACCACGTTTAGCACCTCTAGGTAACATTTTTATACCTTTCAATGCTTCTGCAAAATCTTCAGCGATTTCTTTTTCAATGATCAATTTATCCTCTTGAGTGAATTCGGCAAGATTGACACCTGGGAAATAGCTACGTCCCAATTCTTCAAAGTCTGCTTTCGCATCTCTCAAGAAATTTATCTTTTGAAAAGCAGCACCCAATCTCATCGCAGACGGTTTCAGTCTTTGGTATTCTGTCTCATCGCCATTGGTGAAAACCTTAAGACACATCAGGCCAACTACTTCCGCAGAACCAAGGATGTATTCTTTATAACCCTCGACATTATAGATTGTTTTTTTGAGATCCATTTCCATACTTCTCATGAAAGTATCAATGAGTTCGCGATCGATATTATATTTGTTTACGGTGTGTTGAAAGCTATTCAAGATTGGATTAAGGCTGATTCCCTGATCAATGGCTTCGTGAGTATCTTTCCAGAATTTTTCTAATAAATACGCTTGATTATATCCTTCAAAGGTATCTACTATTTCATCAGCGAATCTTACAAATCCGTAGATATTGTAGATTGGGGTGTGAAGATTTTTATCCAAAAAATAGATTCCTAAAGAAAAGCTGGTGCTGTAATTTTTGGTCGTGTTCTTACTGCATTGAGTAGAGACCTGATCAAAAAGTGCTTTCATTTTATAGAGGTTTTAAAGTTTTTTTAGCAGTTCATTCGCGGCAACTTGTCCAGATATAATTGATGGAGGAACTCCCGGTCCAGGAACGGTTAGTTGCCCTGCGAAATATAAATTATTAACTTTTTTACTTTTTAATCGAGGCTTTAAAATTGCAGTTTGACGCAAGGTATTTGCTAAGCCATAAGCATTGCCTTTATAGGCATTATAATCTTCTACAAAATCAGTAACACAATAACTCTTTTTGTAAATGACGCTATTTCTAATGTCTTCCCCTACATAATCTTCGAGGCGTTTCATTAAAATATCATAGTACTTTTCACGAGTAGCTTCATTATCTTCTAATCCAGGAGCAATAGGCATAAGTATGAAAACATTTTCCTGTCCAATTGGTGCAACTTCAGGATCAGTCTTCGATGGACAGCAAACATAGAATAATGGTTTCTCTGGCCATTTAGGATCTACGTATATGTCTTGTGAATGCTGCTTGAGATTATTGTCAAAGAATAAAGTATGGTGTTTTAAGCCTGGAACTTTTTTGTTGATTCCAAGATAAAAAAGTAATGATGAAGGGGCAAATGTTTTTTTCGACCAATATTTTTCATCGTAATTTCGATACTCTTTTTTTAGAAGCTTGGATTCTATATGGTGATAATCTGCTGCTCCAATTACCGCATCTACATCCATACTGTTTCCATTGGCTGAAACATGATGGACAAGATTGTTTTTGATTTGTAATTCTGTAACGGGTTCATTATTATGGAAATGAACACCATGGTTTTCGGCAACCGTTTTCATGCCTTGGATGACTTTGTGGAAACCACCCATAGGGTAGTAGGTTCCCATTTTCAGACCTGCGTAATTCATCAAGCTATAAAGCGCAGGTGTTTTCTCTGGCATTGCTCCTAAAAACAAAACAGGAAACTCCATCAAAGCGACCAATTTTGGATGCTTAAAGAATTTTTTTACATGATCACTAAAAGAGGAAAATACTTGAAGTCGGAAGACATCTTTGAAAAGTTTGAAATCTATAAATTCGGTTAGGGACAGCCCAGGTTTATATACGAGGTCATTGATGCCTACATCATATTTGTATTTCGCTTCTTCCATGAATTTGACCAACTTATCTGCGGCACCTTTTTCGATGGATTCAAATAAGGAACATAGCTCATCAAAATTCGCTGGAACATCCATGATTTCATTTCCTTCAAAAACCATAGTGAAACCAGGATCGAGTAATTTTAAGTCATAAAAATCTCGTGGGTCATGCCCAAAGCGTTTAAAATATCGCTCAAAAACATCTGGCATCCAATACCAGCTTGGGCCCATATCAAAAAGGAATCCTTCTGCTGAAAACTGCCTTGCTCGGCCTCCAATCTGTTCGTTTTTTTCAAAAATATGGACTTCTTGGCCTTTTTCAGCCAAAACAGTAGCGGCACTGATGCCGGCAAATCCAGATCCTATAACTGCTATTTTTTTCTTCAAGAGTAGTTTTGTTTAACTTTTAGTGCAAAACCTTAAACAAAAGGTCGAGGTCTTAACAGACAATGTTTTAAAAAGTTCAATGAAATTGGAGAAAATATTTGTAGTAAGAATGAAGAGTATCAAAAAGCTTTTTCATTATAAATAAGGGTTCTAAAAAGTTTCCAATTATTTTTATCCTTTTTCCAAATATCCATCCGGTGTACCTTTACAAAAAGTTCTTCGCTTTCTCTTGATTTAATCTGCCAATCCATTGTAGAAAATGCGGTAATGACTCCCATTTCAACACTTTTAATATTGATGTTTATTTCGAAATTATTTTTCTCCATATTATCAATCAAATCATTTGCAAAATCATCGATATTCTCAGGCTCGATGATCGGAGCAATACCTTGATATTGAGAATGGATTAAGTTTTTTAAAACCGTTTTATCTCTAGAATTGATCGCCGAAACAAATTGCTCAATCTTAGTTTTTATTTCATCGGATTGACTGATTTGAGTAGGTTGAATTGTTTTGCAAGCTGAAAGAAAAGTAATTGAAATAATAAAGATTAAATAACGATAATTCATCGTATTGATTTAGTGTCTTTTTAGAAAATCTTTGTACAAATTTATTAACTCAAGTTCATAATTCGTGATGTCTTGAAATACTGGAATCCAACCTCTTCGAGTGATCATTTTAAATGTGGGATCAGATACAATCTTTTGTGCATTCTCTTTGGTTCCTGCAGAAATATAATAATAAGGAGCGATCACGTTTAGGTGGATCATAGTTTCTCCTGCGTTTTTGTTTGTTTCATTGAGCACATCCTGGAGGCCGTAGATTTGAGCTAGTTCATAATAAGTATCAAGATCCGAATGTCTTTTAAAGGTTTCGTTTTGTGCCAATTCCCAGGCATTATTTTTTGGGCTAGCTAGCTGAAGCGAAAGATAGACATTTGAAGGATTAAGCTGTAGACTATCTAGTAAATCTTTATGATAAGGATACTTTTTTTCTAAGTATTTTAAATTATACTCCATTTCTCTTTCAATGCCATCCATATGTTGAACCGCTCTGGATTTTTCTTCATTTGTTTGATTATAATTATTTAAACCAAAAGCGAGTAAAATACCGATCACAACGGTGACGAATTCAATAATATGATTGGTCCAGTCGATTTTCTTGGCCATAGTTTATGTTTTGTCTTCTGTAAAATAATAAAAAATCTGTTTAATATTTCAATCAAAATCAAAATGAGAATCAAAATCAAAACTTAGATCGAAGATAGCTTTTGATATTGGTGATAAACTACAGCAAAGTATTTTTGGTTTCGCAAAAAAGCTGATTGAGAAACTAGTCTCATTTTGATTTTGATTTCGATTGAACTTTTGATTATTAAAAGGTTCTATCTACTTTGCAGCAAAATCTCAAAAAGTAATCAATGAATCTAATTTATACGCTTGACTTAATAGGAACCTTCGTTTTTGCAATTAGTGGAACCTTAGCTGCTGCAGAAAAACGGTTTGATATATTTGGTGCTGCGGTATTGGCATTTGTTACAGCTGTTGGAGGTGGAACGATCCGTGATGTATTGATCGGAAATACACCAGTCGGTTGGATGAAGGATTTAAATTATTTGATTTGCATTGGTCTTGCGATTTCAGTCAGTTATTATTTTAGAAAACACATTCAACGATTGGCGAAAACGATGTTTTTATTTGACACTATTGGAATCGGATTATTTACGGTGTTAGGCGTGAAGTCGACTTTAGCTACTGGCTTATCTCCGGTGATTGCTTTGATGATGGGAACGGTGTCTGCGGTCTTTGGTGGTGTGCTGAGAGATGTCCTTTCAAATGAAGTGCCTTTGATTTTTCGAAAGGAAATTTATGCAACTGCTTGTTTGATTGGTGGCTTGGTTTACATCTTGATTAGAAAAATGGGAATACCGGAAGATTGGGTAATTTTTATTTCGATAGCGGTAGTGATTGGGATTAGGAGTTTGGCGGTGAGGAAGGGATTGAGTTTGCCGAGGATTAAGTAGGAGAGAAGGCAAGTGGTCAAAAAATAAAGGGCTAATTAATTTTTGATCTGTAGTTTATTAAATAGATTCCAGATCTAATATTTTTTCAAAATTGGATATAGTAATTTTGCCAGAAAGTTAAAAATAGTAAATATTATTTTATCCAGTAACCATTTCTAGTTTAAGTCGTCTTTCATTTACAATGAAGTCCTTTAAAACGAAATAGGGATGATACCCAATTAAGGAATCAAATCTAAAACTTAAACATAAGAAAATGAGCGAAAAACTAAATTTAAAAACACGATTAATAATAACAATTGTAGTTACTTTTTTAATCTCAAGTCATTTAGTTTGGGACCATTTTAATGGTGGCGTTCCGACTCACTACTTATTCCAAAGTGGAGATTTGCCAGGATTTTCGAATTGGTTAGGTTTGATTTTTTTACCCTTACTCACCTGGATTGTGCTTTTTAGAATCAACAAAAGATTTAAAAACGATCAATCAATTGTTGAAAATCCTAATCTCCAAAACGTCATCTACCGATTTATTGCAGCGGTTATTTTTGGAATTGTACTTTCCTATTTTTTTATAATTGAAACCTCCATCCCTGAATATATGATGATGGGCCTATTTATTTTGGCTTTCTTCATTCCATTATATTATGGAGAATATTTACTCGGATATGTAATCGGAACAAGTTTTACAATAGGAGTAATGATCCCCTTGATGTTTGGAATTGTATTGATAATGATTTATGCCTTACTTTATAAAATACCAAGAATAATTTTAG
>CAKZTD010000070.1 GCA_937921595.1 uncultured Saprospiraceae bacterium | reverse complement strand
TTAAGAATCAGTATTTATTTTTAGCAAAGTCAAACAATAAATCGATATTTTCGGATTTCAAATATCCTATTGAATTTCCTATTTAAAACTTTGCCCGAGTTATTAGAAACACTCCCTTAAGTAATCCCGTTACACGTAGAGTTCCCTGAGTTGAGAGCTTTTCGCTATTCAACAACTAAGCAATAATTACTACAAGGACAGGAATAATTAGATCGAATAAAATGGTATTTAAACACTTTGTAAATAAACAAAAAACTTGTGTTACGAAATCGTACCTTTTGACTTTAGAAAAAATAAATCATCCTCTCCCCTCTTTAATTACGAAATTAAAAAAGAGTAAATATTGTTAAATAAAAGACCAAGAAAAAATAGTAAATTGGATTCACCAAAAGATTTATTAAAATTAAAAAAACAAATTAATTGTCAAACCCGAATTTCAACCTATTATTTCAAATTTGTTGCAATTCAATTTAAGGCTAAAAATAGAACTATTTATACCAATAGTTTTTTCAATAATTGTCATTTTTACAATTTTATACTTTCTTTTTTCAAACCTCAAAAAACAAAACTTAATGAGTAATGCTATTAGTATTTCAGGTTCCACGTACACTATATCAGGAACCGTAAAAAAAGACAACCAAGGGGTTTTAGACCTTCATGTTGAAGTCTACGATGAAGACCCAATAAAGGATGACTTTCTAGGTATTGGTGTAACCGATTCCTCCGGAGCGTTTAGTGTTAGTTTTGATTCTTCTAAATTCGCTAATTTCCTAGACAGAAAACCAGACTTGTACTTTGTTGTCATTGACTATGGGCTAGAAATATTGACCACCAAAGAACAAGTAATTAATGACGCTAGTGAATCCACTCCACCAATTAATCTCGTAGTAGATAAGTTAAATGAAAAGACTCGACACCTGATCAATGAGACTCCAATTGAAGGATGGCTTGGAGGATTCGGGACTCCAGATCCTTCTACTTTACCAATGTTGGAAAACATGGACAATATTAACCTTCTGGAACGCCAACAGAAAGTAGTATGGCCTGAATTTAGTTGGGATTCTGAACCTGGTACTGCTGAACCAAAGAAGTGTTTTCAAATGTTTGCCCCTGATATCTCCAGGCTGGGATATACGAATGAAGGACGAGTATATTCAGTCATTTGTCCACAACAAGGTTATGCTACAGAACATTTAGGAAGCTTGAATGTGGAAGTCACCGTAACTGGAAATAGAGGCTGGGCCGATGAATCGAATAAAACAATAGGTGCCGAGATGAAAGTTACTGGTAAAATTTGGTTTGCTCCTAGCTCGTACGACCGTAAGCTAGTAAAACTTATTAAGGCTTATTTTACATTGCGTGGATTACCGTTTCCAGGGGACAAAGCTCATGCGATCGAAGTGCAAACCTTTAAGCCAGGTTTCCCTGATGAAGAAGCATTCCCTTTAGTTTCTGGACCAAGCCCTGAATTTCCCATTCCTGAATTTGCACAGCATAAAGAAATATCATGGTCAATGGGCAGTTTGGGTGTACAGATCGGAAAAATCAAACCGACGGGCGTTGAAAAAGTAGATAGATTTAATCAGTTGGTGCTAGATGTATTTAATACAGCAGGAGGAAATATGCTTAAAGAAGGCAATATATTGTATTGGAATGTGTGGTTTACAGCTCCTGAGAAAGTGAATCAAGACGAATGGCAAAAGCATGCAGATTTTTGGCGAGATTCTATCCAAGCTGATCAT
The DNA here is from genome assembly GCA_937921595.1 of uncultured Saprospiraceae bacterium. Taxonomy (GTDB): domain Bacteria; phylum Bacteroidota; class Bacteroidia; order Chitinophagales; family Saprospiraceae; genus JAHDHW01. The sequence continues at coordinate 8,971 of CAKZTD010000070.1, read as the reverse complement.
GGTGCTCCTGATGGTCAAGGTACAAAAGCAAGATATTTTGATGGAACTCCTTTCAAACCTTTAAGAAATTTAGCATTACAAGAATTACCTAAAATTCTTGCTTTCATCAAAGATAATATAGATAACGATCACGAGACTTAAACCTAAAACAAGTGGTAGCGTAACATCTTCGTTACGCTACCGCTTATTTGTTGTAAAAAATAAAATATCAAAAAATATTTACAGATTTATCAATTAACTAAAGGAACACTCTCGCCTAAGTTCTACAATTTAATACTTTTCGAATCTATCAAAATTCAATTGAATTAAAACCAAAAAGAAATATGGAAAGAGGAAAATATAGGTAGGTAAATCCAATCCAAATTTTGATTGTAAAAACAGAAATAAAAAGATACATATAACAAAAATTACAACCCCAATTAGATTAGACTTGGTGTAATTATATTTTATAAATTTCCGGCAATTTGGACAAGTCCATTTAGGAAAACCAAATTTCATCACATACCTCTTTACAAATAATAATAAAGAAAATTGAAACCCACATTCAGGACATGTCCTAGGTCCTGAATTCTTATCACCTGCATCTAAAATATTGTCGTTATTACTCATTACTGTCAGTATTTTCTCTCTTAATTTCTCTCAATTTATCAATTTTAAATTTTAATTCAAAGAAAAAGAAAAATCGAGCAGTAACAAAGCACAAAGCGACTACAGTCCACTAAAAGTGGAATACATCGTTTGCACAAAGCGTTCTCTGTATTCCATATGTAATTAAAAAACAAGGCAAGTATTAGAGTTTTCGAAATTCAACATTTTTAACTCCGTTGTTTGAAATTTTCATTTTCAGAACATCCCCTTTTTCATTTTCCTCAAATTCTATTAACCTAAAATCAATTTCTGATACACGAAATCGCTTATCTCCTATAGGAGTGAGCACAAGATCAGGTTTTCTACTTCGCCTTAATATCAATTGCTGATCTTCCCATACGATAGAATAGAAAGCATTTAATTTATCTGAACTATAAAGACCTACATATTTTAGTTGATTTCCTTTTTTTAAAGCTGCTACATCATATTCCTTACTATCAAACACTCTCCCATTTGGTAGAATGTTCCTCATTTTTTTCTGATTTCCCCCAATACTTGTAAACTCTATAGTCCCTCCAAAAGGTGTTTCGAAAAAGGTATTTGTTTGAGGAGACATTACAAAGTTGAATCCATTATCATTATCAGAGTGATACAATACTCCATCCTTAATACTAATTTCTGTAGTATATAAATAATCCTCATTCCAATAAACTCCAGTACATGCTTCCATTTCTTTTTCAGACAATATAATTGGAGTTGATTCAGTTTTTTCTGTAGTCGAAGATTTAGAAATTGGAGGAACCAAAAGCCTTGCAACTGCATTGACCTTATTGCCAATGTAGGAACTTAAGTTTCCTATTGCCATAATAGAGAGATCTGATTCTTGCAAACGAATCCATTTCCATGAATGACCTTCATAGGATTCCATTAAGTAGAACTCATCTTCTCCTAAAAACTTATAATACTGCTGCTGTCCAATACAATATGTTCCATTTAATCTCTTTTGTGGTTCTCCTTTTATCGAAAGCGCTTGATCCATTTGCTCAATGATACTTCCTTCAAAATTTTTCGTTTGAACATTTAACATCCATTTTCCAAAGTCATTTTGAGTGGAATAAGCCATTGGGCACATCAATGCTAATTCCGTAGAATAGGATCTTTGGTATCCAACATCTGTTTCATTATATCCAATTGAATTGTTTTTATGTTCTTTAAAATATTCGTTTTTAATGACACTACTAGTCATACCAAGAGGCTGAAAAATATTTAAAGAAGCGTATTCAGAAAAATTCTTTTGGGAGACTTTCTCCACCAACATTTGTAAAATTTTAATTCCTGTGTGAGAATGGATAATTTTATTGTCTGGCTTTAAATCCTTCGTGAATTTTTTAGTAAGGTTTAAGAAGTCATTTTGGTAAAATGGATCGGTAAAATTCCATCCAGCCATTAATCTCAAAGAAAGAAGAAAAGGTAAATCACTGCTATGATTTAATAAATGAGTTATCAAAACATCATTTTGAAAACCAAATTCTGGGAGATATTTATTTATTGGATCTGTTAATTTGATAAGTCCCTTTTGATCCAATTGCAAAACAGAGAAGGCAACTAAATGATCTGTAAAATTAGGCAAAGGGAAGAGTGTATTTTCATTGAATGGAACTCCAAAAGACAAATTGGCTGAACCATAATTTTTAGAAAGAATGACACTACTACCTTTAATGATAATTATAGAAGCGCCGGGACCTGTCATATCCGCTTTATCCGCAAATATGGAATCAATACTTGTTATAAATTCTTTCGAATCAGGATCAACTTGTCCTTCAATTGATTGTAGGTTGAAAAAGCAAAACAAGAGAAATGCTCCGATTGTAATTAATGGCTGATGTTTCATAATTTTTAGTTTGAGTTTTAGTTAGCCCAAAAGTAAATTATGAAACGCTTAAATAAGTCCGATTTACAAAGTATGGAGTACCAAATTATAAATTCGGACTTCAAATATTGTTTTTGGTCTTAAATTTTGCTGGTGTGGTGCCTGTTATTTTTTTAAAGGCGGTATAAAATGTAGACTTAGAATTGTACCCAACATCATACCCAATGGACTCAATCTTGAAATCATTATCATTCTTTATAATTTCACAAGCTTCCTTTATTCGATATTCATTAAGATATTGAGAAAACCCTTTCTTCAAATTTTCATTCAAAAGTTGTGAGAGTGTATGAGGAGGAATATTAATCTTGGATGCTAATCCTTGTAATTTTAATAAAGGATCTCTGTATAACTTCTCGTTTTCCATAACATTATTCAACCTTACAATCAGTTCATCCGAATTTTCAATTTTTTTACTCCCATATTTTTGTTTATTCACTACATTGAAAGGCTCTTTTTGGAACCGATAAAAGAGGAGAAAAAGAAGAATATAAAACAAAAAAGAGAAGAGAAGTGCTCCAAGAATGTAGGATGTAATTCCACAAAGAAGGTAGGCAGCCAAGATCAGAACATTTCCAATAAAAATACTAAGCAACCAAAAATCAAATCGATCTATGGTTTCTGTTTTGCTGACTATTTTTTGAAAGGTATCTTGAACTTGGTACAAAGCAAAGAGACTATAAATAATCCACACACTATAAATTCCTTTGATAATGTAATTATTCCATAGTTCATAATTTGTCTCAAAGGGAAATAAAATATTAATTAGTAAAATTATAGGCGTTAGTACATACAAGTGTTCTTTCCATCGTAAGTTAGAATTCACATTCCGATTAGAAATAGAAGCAAAATAAAAATATAAAAATGGGCCAATAAAAAAGCAGGCTGTTAAGCCTAACTGAAGAAAAGAATAGGCAATATCTGGAATAAAAAAAAAGAAAACAGATTTAGCTACACGAACGCTGAGCATCAATAAGAATATTCCCAGAAATTTATTTGATTGGCTTTTAGGTTTAGCCCAAAAGATAAAATAAAAAGACAACAGGAAACCATTGAAGGCTCCAAGTCCACTAAAGAAGAATAGCAATTCACGACTTACTTCCATGTATATTTGAAATGTTTAAAATAAATTAATAGCTAAATAATCTTTCTCTTTGGTTATTACTTCTCCCTTCCTTAATTCATTGGAAGTGAGATCTTTTTTCTTCTTACTTTGATCTTTTTTTGAACTTGACTCACACCTCATTTGACTGAATATTTTGAGTCCTGCACAATAAAAAGAGAACACAATATGCGTCTTTTTTAGGTATAAAAGGTAGAAAGGACATAGGATTTCCAAGCTAGAATCGGATCGGATATTTTTTAAAGATTTAAGACGCCTATTTAGCACTCGCAACTAATTCTTTTACCATTTTTGTGAATTTCATTGATAAGTACTAATATGTAATTAGTAACAGAGAGAAAAGTGCAAGGCATTCGCTATCAAACTAAATAAAATTACACCTGTTTAATTGTATTTTGTAATATGAAATTTCGAATAATTATTCTAACTCTATTTATTTTCTTCGCTTCAATTCTGAATGTATTTTCTCAAGTTACACTCTCTACCAGATTAGGGCTGAGTACACTTAGTGAAATCCAATTAGAAGTTACAAGTCCTTTAGATAAAGACAATTCCATCTATGCAAGCATAGGATATGCTTATAGGAGTTTTAATCTTACTGGACCCAGCTGTGGAACACTTTGGCCGTCACCATTACTTAACAAAAAAAATAAGGGATTTAACTTTAAACTCGGATTTATTCAGTCAAAAACAAAGGTAAAAAGAGACAAAACCAAAATTAGAAATCATACTTTTGCGGTCTTTTACAGAAAGCTTAATGGAGAAACAAGGGAAAGTGAATTTGTTAACGAATCAGGATGTGGAACATCACCAAATTTCTACAACTATGAATACACTCTCAATGATATGGGGTTCTCATATATAAATAGTGGGGATTTGAGTAAAGCATTATCCTTCTATTGGTCAGTCTCTGCTGGTCAAAGATTTCAAAAAAGAAAAAATTTATCGACAGTAATAATTACTCCAGAAACAGAGAAAAAAGATCAAGGTTTCTTTTTACTTGATTTAGGTTTTCGTTTGAAGCTCACCCAAATCGGTAAAACCAAATCTGATTAAATCTGATTTCTCAATGCTAAAGTAATTGTATAATCAATTCTAAAAACTCAATAATCAATCTTTGGTCCGAGCCTTCCCTTACAAGTTATAAAATGAAATACATTGACAAAATTTACGGAGAATTTGAATTATCAGGTGTAATTGAAGAATTAATAAATACGAGTGTATTCCAAAGACTGAAAAACATTCATCAAGGAGGTGCAATATTTTTATTCAATCCCAAAATAAATCAAACCAGATTTGATCATTCAATCGGAGTCATGCTACTCATCAAAAAAATGGGCGGAAGTAATGAAGAACAAATTGCAGGCTTAATTCATGATATTTCACACACCGCATTTTCGCACCTGATTGATTATGTACTTGAAATGGAGGAAGAAGACTATCACGAGAAAAGATTTGAGGAAGTTTTAAAAGACGAAAAATTAGTGGCTGTGCTAAAAAAACATGGATTTAAATGGAGCCAATTTCTAGAAATAGAACAATATCAAATTTTGGAATATCCATTGCCAAATTTATGTGCGGATAGAATCGATTATACCTTAAGAGATTTATTCCAAATTGGAAAACTATCAAACCAAGAGATAGATTGGTTTTTAAATGGTTTACAAATTTTTGAAAATAGAATAGTCTTAAAGTCTGAGGAATATGGCAAGTGGTTTCAGGAAAAATACAATTTTTTAGTTACTGATTACTTTGGTGCAAAAGAAAATATTGAAGCTAATATCATTATGACAAAGATTGTAAAAAGATGTTTGGAAGAAGGAATAATCGAGGAAAGATATTTTCATTTTGATGATTTCTACCTGATTGAGAAGATCGAAGAAAAAATCAATTTATCAAAACGAATCAATGAATTGAAAGAAAGAGGAATTAACATGGAAGAATTAAAAATGAAAAAAAGGATCGTAAATCCAGAAATATTGGTAAATGGTCAAGTGATAAAATTATCAGAAATGAATTAATATAAAAGATTGTCATCCGTTTTTCACTCTCGAAAATCTTCAAATATGTTAGCGTCTACCCAATAAATATCTTCATTACTTGTATAGAAAAAATACTTCCCGTCTTTACTAACAAATGGACAAAGCTCGTGATTTTCACTATTAATTAGCTTCCCCATATTTTTTGACTTAGTCCATGTTCCATCTATATTTTTAAAGCTGATGTATAAATCTCCTCGCCCCAAACCGTCTTTTCTATTTGCACAAAAAATAATATAATTTTCGCTTGGATCAATGAAAACATCTGCTTCGTAGCTGCTTGTATTAATTGATTCACCTAGTCGAATTGCTTTTTGAAATTCACCATTAATCGATTTCGAATAATAGATATCAAAATCAGAATTTTTGCTATCTGGAGATGCATTCACATTTGATGAAAAATACATGGAGCCGTCATTAGTGAATGAAATGTAATATTCATTTTCATCAGAGTTGATGTTTAATCCAGCATTAATTGGTGCTGACCATCCACCCTTTATTCTTTCAACATACCATATGTCATGATCTTCTAAACCTCCTGAACCATCCTTTGCCATTCGCGAGATGAAATACAATCTGTTTTCATCTGGCGAAAGAAATGGATCATTATAACCATATCGCTCATCTACTAAAATCGTTTTAGGATCACTCCAGGTATTTCCAAGAAGTTCGGAATACCGAATCTCTGATTTCCCACCGACATCTACTCCATAAAAAAACGCTGTCGCATCTTCATTGAAAATCGATCCAAATTCATATTCGCTTTCCATTGATATTACATTTGGTGCGAAGATTTCCGGAACTGATGATGGAGTTTTTTGTTTTAAATATTTGAGTGTTTCCTCAGTTTTAGGCCCACAACTAGTAATAAAAACCGTTAGCAAAAGTATAGTGTTTCGTAGAGTCATTTTGAGGATAGATTTATGATTTGTTCCTGTAAATAAATTTGTACCAAATATAGAAGTATTATTTTAAATTGTGAAGCGTATAAAAGGATTGAGTTTCATTTTAAGAAAGGCTGAATGTTTTGAATAAAGGTAGTAGAATAGAGAAAAAGTATCAAGAAATTACCCCTATTCCTTAATATCTATAAACATTCCTGATTCGTGGTAACAAAGTAATGAAGAGTATGATAATCGCCCAAAATACATAAAGTGTATGAGCCCAAAAAACGGTACTTAATAACACCATCTGAATTTGAATCCAGATAATAAGTGCAAATGATATGTAAATTGAATATGACCAAGACCAATGCATATCTTTAAAAACATTCAATTTTTGCAACTGCTTAATTTCAAATTTATAAATTAGTGCAAAAGCAACAAGTATTGGCGCTATACCTAAAACAAGAAATAGAATAATCCCAGGGATAAAAAATGAATTAAACGGGGTAGGTTCTAACAATGAAATAGGGATACCCAACATTTCACCCGAAGGAGAAATAATTAATAATCCACCACCGTAAATTGCCCCTATACCGAGAAGGGCCATTAAAGTAACTAATAGATTTCTAAAAAACAGATCCATAAATTAAACAATTTATTAACCAAAGCTAATTTAAAAATCTTGATTGAGTATTGACTTTTATCAATTATTTAACTGATACTTATCAGCTTTTAAAACATCTAAACTGTCAGAATTTTCGCAAGTTCAAAACGGAAGAAATCATTGGTAAATCCACAAGTTCATATAGCACTTTGAGAAGAACAACTACCCTTCTCTCTACAACAAAGACTCTAATTTTTGATTGGGTTAAATATATTTTTTCAACTCCTTAAAGTCAGTAATTATTCTATCTGCATTTTTCAGATTTTGATCTGCTGACATGGGATTTTTATATCCAAAAACAAAAATACCAGCTTCATTAGCAGCTTGTATTCCATTGTCAGAATCTTCGATAACGATACAATTTTCTTTTGCTGTATCTCCTAAAATAGCTGCTCTTTCAAAAATCTCTGGATGAGGTTTAGATTCAGTTAAATCTGCTCCACTAATTTTAGCAGTAAAATATTGATTTAAATTAAATCGATTAAATACACGGTCAATATTGCCCATCGACGAAGAGGAAGCCAATACTAAAGTAATTCCTTTATTATAAAAATACTTAATGATATCTTCAACACCATTTACTAGGTGCAAGGTTGGATCGTTTTCAAAGAAATTGACATAGCGTTTACGTTTTTGTAAAACCAATTCATCTGGATCTTTATCTAAATTAAAATGTGCAATCAATTTCTGAAAAACATTTATGGTAGAAGACCCCGTTAAATTTTTATATAGCTCCTCAGACACATCTAAACCTAAAGAGACAAAGGTTTCGTAATAGGCTTTTTTATGGAGTAACTCCGAATCAATAATGACTCCGTCCATATCAAATAATACACACTTTACTTTTTTTAACATGAAATAATTTTAGTTTTAATTTGTTACAACAGACAAGCCAACCAGATGAACAATCTCATATCAAGATTTAGAAACTAGCATAAAAGACACCTTGGTGATTCATGAAAGTGCCATCCTTTCTGTTCAAGTCTAATCTTCCTCCCTCGAAATTCGTTGCGGGAAATCCCAATTCCTGAAACATACAGGCCGTAGCTGCAAAGTCCCAAATACTCCCCCCTCCTATTTCTTTTTTTGGAAGTTTCAACATACAGGCTGGGCCGTTTTCCAGTACGTGGATTCCATTCAAAACGGAACCTGCTCCATCTATTTCTTTTACACCATGTAAACTCAATTGCGCTACATTTTTATTGAGCAATCTTTCTATTTCAGCTGCATGAGGTGTGTCCTTTAATTTTCGATCTGTAACATAAGTTAAATGATCATTTGCATGCTTAATCTCCCATAGGCTATCATTCTTGTAAACTCCATTTCCTTTTACAACATGGTACAAGGTATCCGTGCAGGGATCAAACACCACTCCAATGTAGGGCGTCCCATCTTTTGCCACCAAAGCAATAGAAACAGAAAATCCTGGTTGCTTATTGATAAAAGGAAGTGTTCCGTCCATCGGATCAATACACCAAAAAAAATCTTTTTCGAATCGACTACCATCATCTTCTGTCTCCTCTGACAAAAGGGCCAGATCAAACTCGTCACAGGTAGGAAGTAGATGAGAAAGAATTGCGGTTTCACATTCTAGATCTACCTTAGTTACAATTTGTGAGGCATAGCTTGTTCCTCCTTTCTTTTTCTCTACCAAAACGTCATTATTCATATACTGCTGAATAATTTTTCCTGCGGAAAGAGCTGCCTTAATTGCTATATTTTTTAGTTGTTCCAGATTCATTTCTA
>CAKZTD010000069.1 GCA_937921595.1 uncultured Saprospiraceae bacterium | reverse complement strand
AGGTCCTTGTCCTCACTGTAATCCCGAATCAAATAATCCGGCACATCATCGTTTTCATTTCGCCAATTGGTCTGCGATAAAAAAATAATAACTGCACCAGAAAGGATCATCCCAATCCGTACGATAAATCCAAACAGATGGCCAGGAGCATCAATCCAGGTCAAATAGGAGAGCTGAACGCCAACTATCATTAAAAACAGCGCTAAAAAACCAACGATAAAAAGCGTAAATCCAATAATTGCGTATATTCCCTTTTTTGACATAATTATTAATTTAAAGTACTGTTTACTATATTTTTTCTAGTAGGTATTTGATTTTCAAGGATTTACTCCTTCACTCATTTCTTATAAAAACTAAAAAAAAATCTAGTAATTTATTGAAAGACAAAATTAAGTAATAATAAAATACAAAAGTGCTTATCTTTAGGTTTTTATTAGAACCTGTTCAATTTTTGTTTTTGATAGCGGAAAATTTCAATTTGAGGTTCTGAAGAAACGTTTTTGTCTTTTCATAGCCTTTGCTATGGGAACACAAAAAGGTGAAATCAGGTTCTTAAAGTGGAGTTTTATCGCCCGAAAGATAAATTTTAAAAAGGTTCTCAGTGAATGATCTTTAGTTTAAAAGCTTTGACAATTCACTGACTGAATTAAACCAAGTTAAATAGAATGATCAAACTCGTCGAATGTCCACGAGATGCGATGCAGGGTATCAAAGAAATGATACCTACTGCAAAGAAAGTCGAATATATCAATCAGCTTCTCAAAGTTGGCTTTGATACCATTGACTTTGGTAGCTTTGTCTCCCCAAAGGCGATTCCTCAGATGGCTGATACCAGAGAAGTACTCGCTGGTCTTGATCTGAGTTCTACAACCTCTAAATTACTGGCTATTGTTGCCAATAAAAGAGGAGCCGTTGATGCTTGCGAATTTGATGAAATCAAATATCTGGGGTATCCGTTCTCTATATCTGAAACTTTCCAACTTCGAAATACCAACTCAACCATTGAAGAATCTGTGAATCGAGTCCAACAAATACAGAATCTATGTATTCAACACGGAAAAGAGATGGTTGTTTATATTTCTATGGGATTTGGTAATCCTTATGGTGATGAATGGAATGTAGAATTGGTGCAAAAGTGGACCGAGCGTTTGTTTGGAATGGATATTAAAATATTATCCCTCTCGGATACTATTGGTGTTTCAAATCCTGAAAACATTAGCTACTTGTTCAGTAATTTGATTCCAAAATATCCAGAAGTAACTTTCGGTGCTCACCTGCATACCCAACCACATAATTGGAAAGAAAAAGTTAAGGCAGCTTATGAAAGTGGTTGCGAGCGATTCGACGGTGCCTTACGTGGTTATGGTGGATGCCCAATGGCTAAAGATGAACTTACCGGAAATATGGCCATGGAAAATGTCATTAGTTATTTTAATGAAATCGAAGTTGAGTTAGGTCTCGATCCAGATGAATTTGAAAAGGGAATGGCTTTGACAAGTGGAGTTTTTCCTTTACATTAGTGAAGGAAAGGGTAGGAATCGATTTTTTTACCATCTTTTTGATCGTTTGATTAAGTAATATTATTTCACGATTGAATAGTTTTCCCATTTATCAACTCACAACATAAAAACTACATTTCATGGCAAAGACAATGGACTGGTTTCTCGAAAAATATGGAGAAAGTCATCAAAATACAACGAATAAAATCATCCACTGGTTTTGTGTCCCAGCAATTATGTTTAGTTTATTTGGATTGTTTTACTCCATTCCATTCCTGATGGAAAAGACCCTGTTTGCAAATTGGGCTGCTGTCTTTTTTGCAATCACATTATTATATTACCTACGCTTATCAATACCCATGTTTATTGGATTTATTCCGATCGGATTAGCGATGTTATTTGGTTTGGATTCGATATACCATGCAGTAGGGAATAGCTCTTCTATGTTGGCTTATATCAGTCTGGGGATATTTGTAGTAGCTTGGATTATTCAGTTCATCGGTCATAAGATCGAAGGAGCGAAACCAAGCTTTTTAGAAGATGTTCAATTCTTGATGATAGGCCCAGCTTGGTTGTTACATTTTATTTATAAAAAGGTAGGAATTTCGTATTAAAATTAAGGTGATTATATGGTTATACAACTACATAGTATATAACCATATAATTATCAATAATACTCAATCTCTCGTTCAATTTCTTTAACCAGGCGCTTTTTATTTCTATTGTTTTTTAGTTCAAAAGTCTTTTTGTTCAACCAGTTTCCTTGCTCGTCATAAGCAATCTCCTCAATTTGAACTTTCTCTTTTTTATCTACCTGAACAGCTTTTACAACTCTCAAAGTATTGTCCTCTCTTTCCAAATTAATGGGTCGGGTAACGATATCTCGAAAATCTCTTTTCTTAAGTTTATTAGGTTCATTGAACTTACATAGCAACTCAAAACGTTGTAAATTTTCAAATTTCGTATCAGGAATAAAAGAACGAATAACCACCTGATTTTTACTTTGAAATTCTACACTTCTTTTTTCCAGTAACTTACCAAGTACGTTATAAAATTTTAAATAAACAGGTTGTTTGTTTTCTGTATATAGAACTTCTGCATAATTAATAATCCTTCTTTTCTTATCTACTTTAATGACCTTAGTTGGAAGTTCTTTCTGATAATATTGATAGACCAGATAATAATCTTCTTCATTTGGACTTTTGTGAAGTTCATAAATTAATAAGCTATCGATATAGTGGTAACTGACAGTTTTTGAAATTCGAGATTCAAACTTTATTTCTTTCTTGACCAATTGCTCATTCGTATTGAATTCTTCGATTTTATAAATCATTGGACTTCTATAGTCATTGATGTCGGCCTTTTGCTTAGTGGTGATTTTTTTGACCTTTCCGGAGCAGTTTTTACAATTTGCACAGTTCTCTATAAAAGTGAGTAAATCCTGCGCATGAAGATAGCCACAACTAGCAATGATCAATGCTAGTGATAACAGAATTGTCTTTAATGATTTGTAAATATTTAAGACATACATGGGGATGGATTTAAGTACTAAGTTACAAAATATATCTTTTAATCAAGACCAAGTTCTTCTCGCAGAACTAAATCTTTATTATTATTTTTTGACCAATAATCACTCATGATTGACTTTTTCTTACTTGCCTTGGTGGTAAGCAATTCCGCATTATCACCAAATCCAGAAGTCATGGTTTCTTCCCAGCCTTCAATTTCGTAAGGAAATTTTTTATTGAAATGAATACTTAAAGATCGGTTGATTCCTTGATAGTCGACTTGGTAAGTCAACAATCGTCCATCTCCTTGATGGTCTTTTAATGAAGCTTTTACCGGATAAGCTTTATAGTCGATATGTCTTAATCTTGCAAACATAGTTCCCGGCAGCATTTTTAAATTACCTTTTGGAAGACTCTGCGGATCAATCCGAAGTCGGGTCCAAATGTCATCCTCTAAAAAGGCCTTTTCAACTTTAGTATTGCTTTCTCCTTCAGATTCAAAATATGATCTTAACTCAAGTTCGAAATGATTTTTTTCTTCTTTCAATTGCATAAAAGTATGACCACACCATTCTTGAGAAGAACTAGAAATCTTGATAGAATGAGGATGTTTTTTGAAATTGACGGGTGTAAACGAAGAAGTCATCATGCTGTAAGGATAAACTCCAGTATTAAATTTTCGAGTAGCATTTAGTTTCAAAATAGGGACCGCATCCTTTGGTCTTTGCGAAGGATTATCTAGTTTAACTTTTTTAGACTTTGAAAAATCTTCTGTAACAAAAATCATCACTGCATGTCCATTGTGAATTTCTCCGTAACGAGCTTGTTCCAAATTGTAGCTGGTGATTTCCGCTTTTCCTTGATACCAGAAATCATCGAATTTATTATCAATAGCAGCTACCTGAATCGCAAAGTTTTTGGTTTCTGTTTTTTGAGAATCAGCAGATTCACAAGCAGAGAATGAAAGCGTTACGAATAGGAAATAAAGGATGTTTTTCATTGGAAATAGTTTTATAATATATAAACAGTAAAACTTGGAAATGGTTTTGCTCCTTTAATTTCTAAATAAAAAGATTGGAAAAGAAATGTCTTCCCGACAATAGGAGTCTAAGTTGACGAGTTTAGGAGAAAAAGTTCTATTAAGTTTAAAGACAGAAGTCCAAATGATTGTAGAGCGAGTCTTGATTTTTTTGGTTCTTTTGACAAGAAAAATGATATGATTTTTTTTTAATTAAAAACCTAAATCAAAATCCTTAGGCATCTCTTCCTGCCCATCTGTCAATTTAAAATTTACCCCAATACCAACTGCAGGACCAAAACCAGAAGTAGATTCCATCGTCGGTTTAATCTTCATGGATAAATCCTCGTTGATCTTATAGCCATGCATATGCGCATCTACAAAAGCATCCACACCACCCAGAGCCTGAACCAAAATCAAAGCGATATAAGAAGATTCTTTCCATTTGTTCCTTTGGTCTCGAACTCTTTCTAGATCTTCAACACTAAAAGGATCTAGTGAAAGGTCACGTACTATATTCAAATCTTCATCATACCTCAATCTGACTTGATCTCTTAAATGCCGATATGTTTTTGTATTCTCTCTGATGAAAAAAATAGCAGTCCCTGTTCCACCAACTGCTATAGGAATTTTCCACCATTTCTTATTATAAGCTTGACCAGCACCTGGAATTGCAAAAGATAAGAGCATAGCTCGTTTAGGAATAGGATAGTCCTTTTTTAAAAAGCCTTTAACTTTGAATTTCTTTTTTTTGGATGTCTTAGCCGTCGAATCTACAAGCACCTGAGCAATCGAAGTATCTTGATCTGTTTCATTTGACACTAAGGGAGTAGGTGTTAAAGCAGGACTTGGAGGCTGTATTGAATCAGGTTTTATTTCCTCTTGTGCAAACAGAGAAAGTGAACCAAAGAGAAGGAAAATTATATTTGCTAAAGTTTTCATTAATGACTAAACGCAAAAAAGAATGGAATTGTGTACAGAGTTGAAAAATTAATTTCAAATAAATCACTGTTT
>CAKZTD010000068.1 GCA_937921595.1 uncultured Saprospiraceae bacterium | reverse complement strand
TCCCAGTTGTTGCCATGATCTACAGAACGGTATAAACCTCGTTGATTATTTCGTTCAAAAGGCAAACCCATACATGCTGCAAAAATGCGGTCAGTGTTATTAGGATCAATTACAATTTTAGAAATAATCCTTTGTTCTTCTAAGCCAAGGTTTGTCCAAGTTTCTCCTCCATCAGTACTTCGATACAAGCCATCACCAATAAAGGGATATCCGGAAATATTGACATCACCTGTTCCAACATAAACGGTTTCGGGATCGTTAGGATCTAAAACAATATCACCAATAGATAATAAAACCTGATCGTCAAAAATTGGAAACCAATTATCTCCACCATCAATCGTTTTAAAAACACCGCCTTCAGAAAATCCAGCGTAGATAATATTTTCATCATCAGGATTTGCAACGACCGTATTTATTCTTGCACCAATATTGCCAGGCCCTTGAGTGATCCACTCTTCATCAAAACCTGTAACGGTTCGAGAAGAAGCGTTTTGTTGAGCAGCTTTTAATCCAGCAGTATAAGCTTTGATACTAAAAGAACCATCTGCATCAGCTCTTTGCATAAAGAACTCGTCACTCGGTTCATGTTTTTGTTCTAGCCGATCTTTTTTGATGACTTCTTGTTTTGTTTTTTCGTTACAACTAAAAACGAGGAAGGAGAAAAAAAATAAAATAAGGAAAGTATTTTTCATTAGGTCTTTATATTTTTTTAAGAATGAATCTATACTGATTATAGTTAGTAAATGTTAAAATACTGTATTTCCTTTAAAGCGAAAAAAAATGTTAAAAAGAAAGCCCAAAATGGCAGTAAGAAGGCATGATTGGTATATGTTAAATTCAGAATGTTAAAAAAATCTAAAAAAATATACAATAAAAGATTGCATTGGATAGTTTAAATATCGAACTTTTGACAACGGAAAACATATTTACTAACCCGTCTGCTATACTAAATTATAGTTGTGCAGGCCTCTTTAAATCGCCTATATGGATCTAAGATTTACTAAAAATGATTTAATCAGGTATATTTACAAAGAGACTTCGGTTGCAGAGACCCTGGCCATCAATGAAGCCTTGAATAGTAATACTAAGTTGTATATGAAGTACCGGGACTTGCTCCAGGGATATCGACAACTTCCAAAAGCGAAGTTTAGTCCTTCTTCTAATGCTATTCAAAATATTCTAAAATACAGCCAGCATACTGCTCTTGAAACGCAAGCTTGATGTCGACTTTGAAGAATACCTAAACAGGGCCCTTAATGGTTTATACCATTAAGGGCTTTTGTTTTGTAGTAGAGATTATTAGAAGTATCTTTATAAAAGATAAATGTAAGCCCCATGGTTCAAGGATTTGTGGGGTTTGGTTATGTAATAAACTAAAACAACTTAGAGTAATTTAAAACTTTTTGTAAAAAAACTTAAAACAAACTTGTTTTATAAAAACAAAAAGTTTAGCTTTGTGTCGACTTCAAACAAAGTTGTTTTAAATTTAATAAATATCAGGCTGTCTATTTTCAATATTCGCCACACTATCAAATCACATAAAATACTGGAATAATGTCAAGTAAAGATCAAGAAGCAAAAAAGAAAGCACTCCAACTAACTGTTGACCGTTTAGAAAAACAATACGGGAAAGGTGTAGTAATGAAAATGGGCGATAAGCAAGTTGTAGAAATAGAAACAATTCCTACAGGTTCTCTTAGCCTTGACCTAGCTCTTGGAATCAACGGATTGCCAAAAGGTCGTGTTGTTGAAATCTACGGTCCTGAATCTTCAGGAAAAACAACCCTTGCTATTCATGCTATTGCTGAGTGTCAAAAAGCTGGCGGAACTGCTGCTTTTATTGATGCAGAGCATGCTTTTGATCGTTTTTATGCGGAAGCATTAGGCGTTGATACAGACAACCTATTGATTTCTCAGCCAGATAATGGTGAGCAAGCATTAGAAATTACAGAGAATCTGATTCGGTCAGGAGCAATTGATATCATTGTAATTGATTCTGTTGCAGCATTAGTTCCAAGAAGTGAGATAGAAGGAGAGATGGGAGATTCTAAAATGGGTCTTCAAGCGAGATTGATGTCTCAAGCAATGCGTAAATTAACAGGTACAATTGGTCACACAGGAACGTGTTGTATTTTTATTAATCAGTTGAGAGAGAAGATCGGTGTGATGTTCGGAAACCCTGAAACAACAACAGGTGGTAACGCATTGAAATTCTACGCTTCTATTCGATTGGATATTAGAAAGAGTGGTTCTGCAATCAAAGACAAAGAAGGTAATGTTACTGGAAATCACGTAAAAGTGAAAGTTGTTAAAAATAAATTAGCACCTCCTTTCCGTATCGCTGAGTTTGATATCACTTATGGTGAAGGTGTTTCTAAAACAGGTGAGATTGTTGATCTTGGTGTTGATAATGAAATCGTTCAAAAGAGTGGAGCTTGGTACAGTTACGACGGAGCAAAAATTGCTCAAGGTAGAGAAGCTGCCAAACGGTTTCTAGCAGATAACCCTGAAGTAGCATTGGAGATCGAGAAAAAGATCAAAGATAAAATCACTGGAGCTAACCTTCCTGAAGAACCAGAAACAGCTGAAGAACCAGAATTGGAAACTTCTTCAAACGGAGTTAAAAAATAAATATAAACCATCATCAGATGGTATGACAGAATAAATTAAAAGCTCATCTCGAATTTCGGGATGGGCTTTTTTTTGTAAAAATTAAGAGTTGTTTAGGAATGACTTATAGCAAATCCATCAGTGCATTTTTAAACAACTTCAGCGGTAGATTCTGATCAAAAAGATGACTATAACAAGTGTCTCAATAAAAATTCTTAAATTGAAACTATGGAAAATGAATCACCAAAAGTAGCAATCATTGGAGCTGGATGTTCAGGAATTACTGCAATTAAAAACCTCATACAAGCTGGGGTTAAAAATGTAATATGCTACGAACAAAATGATCAGATTGGTGGCAATTGGATTTATACACAAAAAGTATCTCATTCAAGTGTATGCGAAACGACCCATATTATAAGTTCAAAAACAATGTCTCAATACGATGATTTTCCAATGCCAAAGGAATATCCTGATTACCCTTCACATCGACAGGTATTGGCTTACTTTCAATCTTATGCAAAACATTTCGGGCTCTTGAAGTATATCCAATTCAATACGAAAGTTACTCGGGTAGAAAAACAAGAAGATGAAAAATGGCAATTAGAATTATCTAATGGAGAAAAAGAAATTTATGATTTTTTGTTGATAGCAAATGGACATCATTCTGTGCCAAGGCATCCTAAGTTTAAAGATGACTTTAGCGGAAAATATTTGCATGCACATGAGTTTAAAAATAATACAGGCTTTGAAGGAGAAAAAGTATTAGTTGTAGGAGGAGGAAATTCAGCTTGCGATTGTGCCGTCGAGATTAGCCGAGTTGCCGAAAAAGTAGACATCAGTATTCGTACACCGCAGTATATTATACCTAAGTTTTTTTTAGGAAGACCCTCAGATACATTTAATGACAAAATGATTTGGTTACCGAGGTTTATTCAGAAGCCATTGTTGACATTGAGTTTGAAAATTCAAGTCGGCGATTATCGGAGTTATGGATTGGAACAACCAAAGCATAATGTTCTAGAAGCACATCCAACATTAAATTCTGAATTGCTATATAAGATTCGTCATGGAAAAGTATACCCCCAAAGAGGTATTGAAAAAGTGGAGGGTAAAAAAGTGTATTTTAAAAATGGAGAAAATGGTACCTATGATACCATTGTTGCTGCAACAGGTTATCAAATAGCAACACCATTTTTTGAAAAAGAATTCTTAGATTATTCAGAAAGTGATCGAGTTCCCTTGTACCTGAGAATGTTCCATGGAGCGCATCCAAGTTTGATTTTTATTGGCTTATGCCAACCACAGGGAGCCGTTTGGCCATTGAGCGATGCACAATCTCAGATTGCAGGAAACTATATCTCAGGAAAATGGAAACTCCCCAAGAATCTAAAAGAGCTAGCAGAGAAAGATGCGGATCAAATTGAGAAAGAATTTCTTCATAGAAAACGACACACCGTAGAAGTGCATTACCATCAATATCTTCGGAGTTTAAAAAAGCAAATACCTAAAGATGCGTTGAAATCTTAGGTTTACTAAACTTCTCCAAATCAATCGAAGACTATAACAAACCTATTTTATCTAGACTTTTACTTTAACTCGTAAAGCTTTCAAGCCTTCAGCGCCTTGTAATTTATTTAACTCAAGATCTTCTATCTCTGCATCGATATAACCTTTCTTAGCCAGATAATCAAGATATTCTAGGTACTCAATCTTGTCTTTTTCTTGTAGGTAAACAATAGCAATATTACCAGCAATAGTCAAGCGTTCTCCAGTCCCTTTGATCGTAGCTTTGTCTATTCGTTTTTTCAAAATTTCATAACGAACATTATAAGAGCCATCAACATCAAACTGTTTTTCATCCATTCTAAATCTAATGCTTAATGAATTGTTGTAAACAAAAAGCAGTTGTGCAGTTTTTAAGGGAACAGCTAATTTAGGGGAAAGCGTCTCAACCAAACGAGTAATTTCGCAAGAGTTAACCAATTGCCAAATTCTAAAATCTTTTAAAAAGAAAGAACTGAAACCTCCGTTTTTTAAAAGAGAATCTCCGATATAAATATTGTATTCTACCCCGTCCGTTTTATATTTTTCAAAATAATGAGGCAATATTTTTTGCATCCGTTGGTCATCCTTTTCCAGGTAAGTACTAATTGCAGAATTCAATTGACTAACACTAGTTTCATATTTTTTTCGCTCATTATAAACGATATGCAAATCCGTATCCAATTGCTCTAGATATTTTAGGTATGGTTCAGAAGGCATTTCTGAAAAACGTTCATTGAGTTGTTCCAACAAAGGATGAATTTCTAGAGTTAATAATTCAACAATCAAAGACTCATCACTAGATATGAATTCTTTATCAACTCGGGTAAGAATTTCTTCTACTTTTAAAATATAAGATTCTAAAAGATGAAACTGTAACTTATCATTCCAGAGTTCCATAATATCTAAAACCTTCTTCAGGTTGTCAACTAAATCAGCCTTGATCGCTTTGTTTCTCAATGTAGAAGAACCAACAATATCAGCTTGACCATATAGCGGATAAATGTCTCGAAAAACAATGGGGTCTATCACACCATCAAAATCCGGTAACGTTCGATGAACCTCATATTTGGTAGCGACCTCTTCAAATTTCCATTTTACACTTTGATGAATAGAGGTAAACTGTTGTTGAATAAACATACCGATCATGCCTTCCATAGATTGGAGATAACGTTGAGATGCTAACCTCATCAGGTCGAAAAATTCATTTAATTGAAGTAGTGTCAATGCATTAAACTGCATTGGATTAGATGAGCCGATTTCAAAAATAGAACTCAAGGATCCAGAAGGATCATAAATAGGTAAAAGAATAAGACTCTTAATATTATTTTTGAGTAGCATCTCTGTGACGTCCGAATTTTCAAGTACGGTCAAATCACTAATTAATGTCGGCTCATTGATCTTAAATGCTTTCTTGTAAATACTGACTTTTTCTGTATCACCTTTTAAAAGATTTGTATCATTGGTACCCGTTAAACTAAAAGATTCACCATGGAAAAAATCTTCAAAAGTAACCATCACCATACCTGCTCTTAAGTCAGTTATTTTGAGGTAATTTTTTAGTTGCTGTTCAAGAAAAGGGAAGAAAAACTCAGGACTCATTTCCTCATCAGAAAGCGTAACTTTATTTTTTAGAATAGACATGGTTTCAATGCCAGTCACATCATAAAAAGTCCCAATCAGAAAGCCACTAAATTCAAAATTTTCTGGAGGAAAAGCTTCTAGCCAAAGTGATTCTTCAAAGATGTTGTTGATGAGTTCCCCAATTTGTTTTTTCGAAAGTTTCTTTAATGGCTTGATCGCTTTTGCTTCTATGAAATCATTTTTTATTTCTATCTCACAATGTTTTTCTAATCCCGTTTTAATATTTTTAAAAGTCATGACCTGAGAATGGAAATGGTCAATATCGACATTATAGAAATTTTTTAATAAAAAAGCTCCAGCTCGAACAATCGTTGTGATCATTTTTTTCTCATGATGATTAACATCCATTTTCATCATCCAATCTCCAGAGTTGAATAAATCTTTTGTTGCCGGTGATTGAAAGCGAAATTGTTTTCTAAAAGGAGGAGCAATAAAACTTTTTTGATCATTTAGGAAAATAGCGGGAAACATTCTTCCAAGCAATTTCTGTAATTCAATATCATCCATTTTTTCAAGATCAAGGTCAAGACCACCTTGAGTCGATTGATTTTCTGCATTTTCAAGGATAGGGCCAATAGCCTCTGAAGTCATCTGACAACTGCCATGAGCTAAATGATGAAGTTTATTGATAAAAGGCTTTAAGCTTAAATCTGATTTATAAGGAAGATCATTGGCTTTTGCTAAATAATCCATAAAACCTTGCGTAGATATATATCCGTCACTAGGTATTGGATTACTGATAATGGGGCTAGATTTCTTATTCATAATTCTTTATTTATTCTACTTCCATTAAAAACTGATAAAACAGGTTAATTGTTCTCACCTTTTTCAATAGTTATAAATTATCCTTTCAAAGGTAATC
This sequence comes from uncultured Saprospiraceae bacterium, assembly GCA_937921595.1. Lineage (GTDB taxonomy): Bacteria > Bacteroidota > Bacteroidia > Chitinophagales > Saprospiraceae > JAHDHW01. The sequence continues at coordinate 5,122 of CAKZTD010000068.1, read as the reverse complement.
ATCCTCTGATTTATTAATATACTGAAAATCTATCTTAATTATAATCAAGCTTCTTAAGAGAAAAGATTAGATTCATTCTTTTCCCTAAAAAACTAGAAAAGAACTCAAAAAAGGATAGAATTCTACCAATTATCGAATTTGGCAGAGGACAAGTTTAAAAGAGCATATCTTTATATTGTAAATCAGTCAAATAAACACAAAAAGACCCATCACACTATCTAAACACTACTTCTAATACTTTAAAAAGTCTTTTGGACATTTCAAGTTTGTTTTAATCATTAATTTATAAGATTCCCGGAATTGCTATGTTTGAAAATAAAGCAAAAACTCCGGGAATCTTTTTTGCATTTCATAGCAACTATTAAGGTAGATTATCGTATTATTCATGATGATTTACCTCCACAATTATACTCAAAACGGAATATTTTTGGATTTTTATTTGTAAAACCTTTCGTTTTGAACGATATGTCAATGGAATATGGTTGTATGTTATTATAAATCCATTCTCTTATCAGTATAATCCATTTGAACTTTTTATTTCCATTAAAATAGTTTAAAACCTACTCTTAAATTAACTCAACAAATAAAAAATATCTCATATGAAAGGCGTGGTATTTACAGAATTCTTAGAAATGGTCGAAAAACAATACGGCTACGAAATGGTAGATAAGATCATTACCGAAAACAAGTTATCTTCAGGAGGAGCTTATACTTCGGTTGGTACTTATGATCATGGAGAAATTATCTTATTGCTTTCTAGCCTGAGCGATTACACCAAAGAAGGAGTCCCTTCCCTGCTAAAAGCTTTTGGATATTACTTTTTCGAGGGAGTGAAAATTAACTATCCTCAATTTTTAAATGGAGTAAACAATGCTTTTGCTTTTTTAGAATCTATAGAGACTTATATCCATGTAGAAGTCCGCAAACTTTATCCCGATGCAGAATTGCCCACCTTTAAAACAAGATTAATCTCAGAAGATAATTTAGAGATGGTTTATTTTTCGGAAAGAAAAATGTCTGACTTCGCGGAAGCATTAATCGAAAAAAGTATGGAACATTTTGAAGAAAAAGCAACTATAAAAAAAGAATTACTAGAAAAAGATGGTACTGTAGTCAAGTTTATCATTTCTAAAAAATAGACTATGGAGGAACTTCAACTATTAAAACGGAAGTTAGATCGAGAGCGAGAAGCGAGAAAGCAAGCGGAGTCTATTTTGGAAACGAAAGCCATGGAATTGCATCAAGCAAATCATGAACTTATCGAACTAAATGAAAATTTAGAACAGGCCATTCTGGACCGGACAATTGAGTTAGAGCAAAGTGAAAAAAGGTATCGGCAAATTATCGAACATGCAGAAGATTTCATTTTTAGAACAGATCCAGATGGTTACTTCACTTACATAAATCCTGTCGCAAATAAAAAATTAGGATACTCATCAGAAGAAGTGATCGGTAGTCATTTTACTAAATTTGTATTGCCTGGTTATGCAGATGAATTGATGCAGATGTATATCGATCGCCGGGATAACAAGAAGGTGAATACGTATCAGGAGTTGCCAATTGTTAGCAAGGATGGAGACATTACTTGGGTTGGACAGAATGTACAATTCATAGTGGAAAATGGAGAGATCAAAGAGGTCGCTGGTGTGGCTCGGGATATCTCAGAAAGAAAGATTGCAGAGGATGCATTGATGACAACACAGCTAAGGTTAACCTCTCTGATTACTAATCTACATTCAGGAGTCTTAGTAGAAAATGAAAATCGTAAAGTTGTTTTAGCGAATAAACTTTTATGTAAACTTCTAAAAATACCTTTAACACCAAAAGAACTAGAAGGAACAGATTGTAAGTTATCTGCAATTCGATCTAAACACCTCTTTAAAAATCCAGATAAATTTGTCCGCCGGATTGATGAACTATTAGCAAAAAAAGAAATGGTGATTGGTGAGGAGGTTCATATGGCGGATGGGAAAATATTAGAACGTGACTATGTTCCAATTTGGGATGGGCGAAAATATATGGGACATTTGTGGCAGTATAGAGACATCACTGAAGAGTACCATACTGAAGAAAAATTAAGACGTAGCGAAGAGAAGTATCGAGGGATTATTGAAAATATGGAGCTAGGATTAATGGAAGTCGATACAGAAGAAACCATTGTTAAGGTTTATGATTGGTTTTGTGGAATGACTGGATATACGCAAGAAGAAATCATTGGAAAAAATGCAATCGAAGTTTTTTTACCAGAAGAATATACTGGAGAGCTAACAGATCAAAACGTTGAAAGAAAGAAAGGGAGAACAGGGGTCTATGAGGTTCAGATGAAGCGGAAAGATGGGAGCCTAATATGGGTGTTGATTAGTGGTGCTCCAATCCATGATGATAAAGGCGGTGTCGTTGGTTCGATTGGAATCCATTATGATATTACGGATCGAAAAAACATGGAACATGATCTGGAAAAAGCGAAACAAGTAGCAGAAGAAGCAGAGCTTGCTGAAAAACAATTTTTAGCTAGGATGAGTCATGAAATTAGAACACCTTTAAATGCAATCATCGGAATGTCTCACCTGATGGAAGACACTATTCTAACAGAGGAGCAAAAGGATTATGTGGATAGCTTAAAAAGTTCTTCCGATATTTTACAAAAATTGATTTCCGATATTTTAGACCTTTCTAAAATTACTGCCGGAGGTTTAGAAGTTCATCATCGGACTTTTGATTTGGTGGGGGCTATTAAATCTTTACAAAAAACCTTTAAGTTAAAACTGACCGGAAGCCCCGTGACCATCACTGCAGATATTGATGATGGAATTAAAACACTAATGATCGGAGATGATTTATTATTAAATCAAATCTTACTCAATTTGCTTGGGAATGCCGTGAAATTTACGGAACAAGGAGAGATTCGGCTAAAGGTCGAGCAACAAAAATCTGTAGAAGAAAAAGTTGAATTAAAGTTTACCGTTAGTGATACTGGAATAGGAATCTCACCTGATCGAATCGATGCTATTTTTGAAAATTTTAAACAAGCGGATAATGAAATTCGCTTTCAATTTGGAGGAACAGGTTTAGGATTGGCGATTGCAAAACAATTGGTAGAATTGCAAGGCGGTCAAATATTTGTCAGTAGTGTAAAAGGGCAAGGTACAGACTTTGTTTTCAAAATAATCTATGAAGATAGTGGTCAATTAATTACAGAAGTTAGCCGCAAAGAAACAGAAAAGATCGATCTGAATATTGCAAATGTTCTTGTTGCGGAAGATAACTTTATGAATCGAAAATATGTCGCTGCTTTGTTTGCAAAATGGGGGCTGAAATATGAGTTTGCTGTAAATGGCAGAAAAGCAGTAGAAGCTGCTAGCCGAGAGAAATTTGATCTGATCCTTATGGATATTTCAATGCCAGAAATGAATGGATACGATGCAACGATTCAAATTCGAAACACAGCGAATCCAAATCAAAATACTCCAATTATTGCGTTGACGGCATCTGCGATGATTTCCAAAAAAGATAAAGCCTACGAAGTCGGGATGTCTGATTATTTGGCTAAACCATTTAGACCAAAGCAATTAAAAAGTCTCATACATAAATTCAATAGGAAAGATGATTCTAGTATTGATATTGATGAAGCCGTAGAAGAGGAAGGCTTTAAACATAATGAAGTTTTAAATACTAAACACTTAGAATATTTGTACAAAGGGGATTTAGATTATGCTTCTGAGATGTTTGAAATATTTATCAGCTATACCATGGAGGAGTATAAAAAACTCCGGCCATTATTAGAGGAAAAGGAAATTGAAAAACTCCAACATCTAGCTCATAAAATAAAACCAAACTTCTCTCTAGTTGGCTTGACAGAGGTAGAAAAACTCATGCTAGAATTAGAAAAGAATGCAGAGGCGAAAATATCTATTGCTGAGCTGGATCTCTTGCTTTTGAAAATTGATGAACAAGTGAAATTATACCAACCAATTATAGTCGCAGAATTAGAAAAGATGAAAACCTTGATATAATATGGAATTAAATTGCATTATCGTAGACGATGATTTAATGGCTCGAAAGTCATTAGAACATTTATGTAAAAATATCGAAGCCATAAAAATTGCAGGTGTTTTTGAAAACGCTCAAGAAGGCTTGGATTATCTATCGTCTAATTCAGTAGACTTGGTTTTTCTTGATATAGAAATGCCCCACATGTCAGGATTAGAGTTTGTAGAAAAAGCAAAGATACTCCCTCAAGTAATTTTTACAACCTCCAAGACGGAATATGCTTTTGATGCCTTTGAATATCAAGCAACGGATTTTTTAAAGAAACCAATAGCTCCCCCACGGTTTGCGGTAGCTGTTGAAAAAGCTTTAGAAGTTCAAAAGCAAAATGAGGCGTATAAAGCGAATTCCAGAGAAGTATACGTCAAAGAAGATGGTCGATATACTAGATTGTCGTACGATGATATTTTGTTCTTTGAAAATGTTGGGGACTATGTGAAAATTCAAACAACTTCCGGAAATCATATCATCCACAGCACTTTGAAGTCTATCGATGGAAAATTAAAATCTCAAGAGTTTTTAAAAGTCCATCGGTCTTATATCGTCAACCTTAGAAAGATAAAAGACATCGAAGAAAATTCATTAGTGATCGAAAAGAAAATGATTCCAATCAGTCGAGCGAATAAACCGGTTTTGATGAGTAAACTCAATTTACTCTAAGAAAAAATAATATAGATGAGTTCTTTCTTAACCTGCTTTTTTTGAGTTTTCCATTTCTATTAAAACAAGGTTTTGATTGAATGAAACATAAAAGAATTATATCAATCAGCGTCTTACCTTCAGACATCTAGGTCAAATTTTCCATCATCAAGTTATACCAAAATAATGTTCGCCTCTTTGTCTAGGCCTGATCTTTCAATTGTCGAAAGGATGTCAAGTCAAGAGATGTTGGAGCAAAAAGAAAGCCTGCAATAAATTGCAGGCTTCAAAAATTCCGCTCTCATAAAAATTAGTTGGAGTATAAAACTCCTCCCAACAAAACATTACCAAGTAATTCGTACAATAAAAATTGTGAACTGGAGGTAAAACCAGCTCTTGAAAGTAAAATCATTTCTTTAAACAAGTTTACTTTCGT
>CAKZTD010000067.1 GCA_937921595.1 uncultured Saprospiraceae bacterium | reverse complement strand
GTGCAAACGATGGTGACGCGTTTAGCGGCACTAGCCGTTTTGCAGTTTGTTGGCAGCTTTTTTTAATTCATTTTATATTTCTCTCTAAATTCAGAAGGACTTACTCCTACTTTTTTCTTGAATAATCTTGAAAAATATTGTGGATATTCAAACCCCAATTCATATGCTACTTCCGAAATACTTTTGTTCGGTTTCAATAAAATATTCTTGGCTTCTTCAATCAAGTATAATTGCAAGTGTTCGGTTGTGGTTTTACCGGTTTCTTTTTTTAGCGTGTCACTTAAATAACGTTGGGAAACTGACATCTTTTCTGCCAATTGTTCTATACTTGGAATTCCCTTTTCTTGTAGTTTTCCCGATTCAAAATATGTTGCTAATTGTTGATTAAATTGCTCTAACAAATCATTCGATAATTCTTTTCTATTCAAAAACTGCCTTTCGTAAAAACGATTGGCATATTTAAAAAGTGTACTTAATTGAGAAATGATGATGTCTTTACTAAATTCATCTTGATTATTTTGATACTCTATTTCAATATTCTCCACAATAGATTCCATCAGCCTTTCTTCTTTTGGTGAAAGATGTAATGCTTCGTTTACTGAGTAGGAAAAGAACCCATATTTCCTAATTTGTTGTGCTAATTCAGTTCCTTTGAGAAAGTCTTCATGGAAGTTAATTGAAAAACCTTTTTGCTCAAAAACTACGCTGCTGTCCCATTGCAAAACTTGTCTTGGAGCAAGGAATATCAATGCTCCATTAGTGAAATCATATTTTGTTCGCCCATAGTTTAAGTTTCCTTTGACTACTTTTTTAAGACTAATAGAGTAGCAATCATTTGAAATAGGCGGTGAGCTTTTTCTTGGGCATGGAAGAAAACTATCGCCGTTTGCAAACAGGACACTCAACATAGGATGTTCAGGGCGAGGTAGTTGGATATAATCAAAATATGCTGAAAGTGTTTTAAAATGCTTCATTTTGCGACTCAATTTTTCAATTCCTGTTTTGTTGATATTAGTTGTTTATTATAATTGTCAATTCTTGCATGAGCTGTCCCGTCGATCAATAAAATAACGACCAGCATTGCAATGGTAGTAATCATACTTGCTCGCCAAATAGGTTTGTCAACGAATACAATAATGATGGAACAGATAGCGATAATTAACGGAATTACTTTAAAAACAATGGTCTGATATTCTTTTAAAGTAGCTTCTGCACGTGTAAGTTCTGATTCTACAAAAGCAAAGGCATTACTATTGTAGGCAGTTTCAAATTGAGTAATTCTTGATTTATTGGTAAAGAATAGCCCAAGTCCAATTGTCATTAACAAAATACCTGCTACCAATGTAGGAATAATATATGCTTTTGCCATGTCCGTTTTTCCTAATTGCCAAAACCCTACGCTTGCTAAGACAAATAGAACTCCGAAAAGAATGAAAAATGGAGTTGAAAACAATTCGGCTTTTGCCCAATCAGTTGCCGTTTTTAAAATATTCATGTATTTAGATTTTAGAGGTTTTCGACTTAAATATCCCACTTCAAACCAGTTGCCTTTTCTGATACTTCCCACAATCTCTCTGCAACAGTTTTATCTTTTGCGTGAGGCTCAATATGATGTGCTCCAACCGGACCAACCCAATTGTTTCGTCCCGTAGGGCCATAAAAATCTTTCTGATCTAAATTCTCTTCGGTAGCACACATCAATTGAGGGTAGGCTCCATTCTCAGCAGGTTGTGTTAAGGGCGACAATTTCATCAAGCCAAAAATGATTCTCATCATAAAGCTACCACTTGTAGCGATTAGTGATGTTCTCGATGAACCCGGGTGACAAGCATAAGCTTTGACATCCGTTTTTCCAGTTTTTTTCAATCTATCTTGTAATTCATAAATAGACATAATCTGCGCGAGTTTGCTTTGACTATAAGCATTATTAGCGGTGTAATCTTTGTCCCAGTTTAAATCGTCAAATTTGATTGTTTTGATCCCCATATCATAGCCCATGCTACCTACTGTTACAATGCGTCCTTTGGACTTTTCAATCATCGGGAAGAGCAGACCTTGTAGTGTAAAATGTCCGAAGTAATTCACACCCATTTGACTTTCCCATCCATCTACAGTAAGTTTTCGAGTAGGCACTTGAGCAATAGCAGCGTTACACAAGAGTGCATCAATTCGAGACACATTCTCAAGTACTTCTTGTGCTGCTTTTTTTACAGAAGCTTGTTCTGCCAAATCCATTTGTATAGATGTCACGTCGGTAGTAGAACCGAGTTCATTTTTCAAAGTCGCAATGACATCTTCTGCTTTTTTAGGATTACGGTTTAGCATTATTACTTTTGCGCCTTTGGACAACAGTATACGCGCAGCTTCAAAACCGGTACCGCTTGTAGTACCGGTAATGACGAAAGTTTTACCTTTTAAATTTTCAATTCTATCGGGAGTCCAACCTTGTTTGCCAAATTTGTTCTTATTCATCCTTCATTGTTTTTTATTGAAAAGAATAAGACAAAGGTAGGTTTGAATTCATCTTAATGCCGTATACGAATTTTCGAATTTTGTATAATTTTTGGTTTTTCGTGCTTTAAGGCGTGCAACAGACATCGTGCAAAGAGTACAAGAGACATGGGTTACACTTTTTGATTAATAAATATACTACTTTTTTTATAGCAGCCCTAGCTGTGGAGCGTAGCGGAACAGCTAGGGCTGTTATATTTTTTATTTGGCTCTCCCTCGTCGTCCATTCATATCTTTATCAGAGTCTAATTAAAAAACGTCCTTTGTAATTTTGGCAGATTTCATTCAATATCTAATTTGAAATTGATACGATATTTATTCGCCAATACAATTTTAATTTGATCTTCATATTTAAGAGAATTGATTTGTTAGACCAAAGGATTCTTAAGTATTGGTAAATTTATTCGCCAATTGAATTTGATTGCTACTATATTTTGTTGATTCAGAATATGACTTAATTTCTCGAAAAAAATCGACGCTACGCATAACTATTTAACTCCGAATTTCGATAACTTGAACATTTATTTTGTACCATCATCCATATCAGCCACTACTAAATACAGATAATGAAGAGTTAGAAATTTCATGCAATTGGAAATTGATTTGAGGAAAAGTTATTGGACTGATGTATAAATATATGAAGAAGTAATACTTTTACATTTCCAGATCATAATGTAAAAAAATACACTTATATTTGACAGGGATATTCTCCTGATTTTGAATATTAATTTTTAATTCAAAAGACAGTAGTATCTCTTTTTTTAATTTGAAATAAAGCAGCATGAAACTAATTACCATTTTTAATACAATAATATTCTTGTTTCTCCATGTACAAATATTTGCTCAAGTAGATGGAGATCTTAATACATCATCTGTGTCTGAGTTAGATGCTGTTCAGACACCCGGAGGAACCTGGATTAGTTCTTCTATGGAAATAGTTCCGAACCTGGGCTATGGTTATCGAGTGATAATTCATCGTAGTATTGATAATGGGTATGAATGGACTATGGAAGACTCATTAGAAATTGAAGATGGTTACATTTCTATTGGTGATCCAGTCATGTCTGTAGATAATGAGGGGAATGCTTATCTTTTAATTATGCGATTTGTAGAAGGGAGTGATTTTAATTTGCATTTGACATTATATGTTTCGGAGGATGAAGGACAAACATGGAATATAAAAAGTCAACCTTATACTGGTCAAAAATTTGCGGACACACCTCATCTTTTGATTGATGCATCTAATACATTTTACATTGCATACACAGAGTATAACAATTCTTTGGTTTCTCCTTCGGTAGTTCATTTTATCAAATCTGAAGACGGTGGTGTCAGTTGGACAGAACCTCAGATATTTGAACCTTTTCAATCAGTAGATGTCATTGGTGCAAACTTTAATATTTCTGATGGAGAACAAATTAATCTAATTTACGGTGATTATTCAATGCCCTTTACCTACTTTGCATCTAGTGAAGACGCTGGAGAATCATGGAATGAAATTATGGAATTACCAAACTCATTTAGTTTTGCTGTAAACAAAGTTATTAGTAATCCAAACTCTGAAAGCATTTGTGTTCTGACGCACAGAGCTCATAATCCAACTTCTGGAATACATATTAACTATAGTCTAGACAACGGTGGAAGTTGGAATAATTACACCCTCGTAGAGGATGCAAGTATGGCTGAAGGATACATGGATGATGAAGGTTTCATTCATATTACATTCAATCAAATTATTGACGATGAATTTGAACTTATTTACCTTTATTCGACAGATGGGGGAGTGACTTTTTCAGAACCTTTGGTACTATTCTCAGGGCCAACTTATGTAGATTTTCCTATACCTCCTGGAGGCCAAAGTACAACCGGAGAATCACAATCTATGATCTTAGGAAATGACAATATGTTTCATGTGACTTTTGTTGATTGGACAGATTTTACTAAGGCTAAGCACCTTATCTTTGAACCTTTTAATTTTGAAACTTCAGTCAATTATTCCCCATCAAATGAGGCATACAATCTTTCTGTGTTCCCTAATCCTGCTTCGGATTTTCTAAATCTTTCAATGAAAAATTCTGAGAAATTTTCATCTTGGAGGATCAGTACAATAGATGGAAGAATGATATCCTTTGGTCAACTCAATTCGAGTGATACGAAAATTGATATCACTAATTTACAATCAGGAACATATTTGGTAGGTGTTCAGTCAGATCACCAAATTATCATCAAGAAATTTTTGAAAATATAAAGGGAGGAAATAATTCAGCTAGGATTTAGGCTTAGAAATTAATCGCCAATAGTACAAAAAACAATGCTAGGGTGTCGTAGGTTATCATTTTCCATTTTTGAGTTATAGTATCACTTTTGTAGCCCCCATAGATTCCCACAGGCGGCCAAAAAAGTAACAAGGTGCCAACTTATCTGAGGATCGTCATACCATTTAACTTTTGATTTCATTATTTTGTATGTAAAAGAATTCATTAGAATCATTTACTCAATTCGAGCGTTAATTTTTTCTTTCAGTATTGGTTTGGAATTTCTTAAAACTTTTTCAATATTTTCAATATGAAAACTGGTGTTACGGAACGTTTTGCACTTTGTTGTACGTTCGTTATTTTCTTTTTTAATTAAATGAAGTTCGAAATTCCATAGGTGTTTGCTTAGTTTTAGACTTAAACAATTTACTAAAAGATTGAGAATGTCCAAAACCCAATCCATATGCAATCTCACTCACCGATAAATTGGTAGTTGATAATTTCACTTTTGCTTTTTCTATTAATTTATGGTGGATATGTTGCTGAGTCGTTTGTCCTGTTAAGCTCTTTAGCATACTGCTTAAATAGTCAGACGTAAGATTTAAATTTTGGGCAATATCTTGAACTGATGGCAATCCATTATCTACAATTTCATTACCGTTAAAGTAATCTTCTAAAAAGTACTCCAATTTATCCAATATTTGGTGATTGGAAATTTTTCGAGTCAAAAATTGTCTCTGATAAAACCGCTCTGAATAGTTAAGCAATAATTCTAATTGACTAATAATTATTTGCTGACTGAACTGGTCAAGGTTGGTTTGATATTCGGTTTTAATATTTTGCAATATTCCATTAATAATATTCTCTTCTTTTTCTGATAGGAAAAGTGCCTCCCTGACTGAATAATTCAAAAATGAATATTTTTTGATGTTTGTTGCCAGTTTAGTTCCAAACAAAAAATCAGTATGAAAGGCTAAAATCCAACCTGATGGATGACTACTTGCATCCTCTTCTGTTAACTGTACCGAAATAACCTGCTCCGGTGAAAAAAAAGTCATTAAGCCTTCATCAAAATCATAAGACACTTGTCCATACCGATATTTACCAGTTACATTTCTTTTAATTGAAATGGTATAAAATTTTTGTACCCATTTCAATTCATTGTTTTCAGGTGTTGGATTTATTTTGCTATAATCTATTAAACTGATCAAAGGATGTTCAGGTGGAGATATGTTGTTAAAGCGATGAAGGTCACTTATGGTTTTTAGTCTTGTTGGGCTTGAAGAAGACATTGTTTTTTAATTTAAATGATAAGTGAAAAGAACAAAATAACTAGTGCCATTATACTCGTTCTTTTCACTAAAGGTAGTAAATATTCTTGAGGCTCATTGTTAGGGCAATGTATTTAGAAAGGAAAATTTACCCCTGTCGTTTCCTTTGCCCAATCCCATAGTTTAGCATTAAGATTTTCGTCTAAAGCCGCTGGATCAATTTTAGCTAAAGCTGGTTTGCCTTTTTGTTCATTAGGTCCATCTGGTCCCCAATATTGCCCTCCTTTGACATCATCATTCAAGCAAGCTACTAAGGTAGGTTGTGCGCCTTCTTTGGCAGTCATTAATTCAAGAGAGGCAAGCATATCCTTGTCCATGTTTTTTTGTAAGTCCGTTTTGCTAAAACCAGGATGAGCTGCCAATGATATAACTTGGTAACGATTGTTTCTAAGTCTTTTTTCAAACTCTAGTGTAAAAATTATATCTGCTAATTTGCTTTGCCCATATTCTCTCCAATTATTATACGGTTTTTCCAAACGGAAATTTTCAAAATCAATAACTGCGCCTCTATGTGCAATACTGCTTAAAGTGACCACTCTTGAACCTTTTGTAGATTCCAATAAATTAAATAAATGACCTGTAAGTGCAAAATGACCAATGAAATTCACTCCGAACTGAATTTCAAAACCATCTTCAGTTTTTGATGGCGGTGGAATCATAATTCCTGCGTTATTGACCAATAAATCAAGTCTTGATTCTGATTCTAATACTTTGTCTGAAAATTCCTTAACAGAACCTAGGCTTGCTAAATCCAAACTGCCAAAAATAAGTTCGCCAGTTCCGCCATGAGCTTTCATTCTTTCTATTGCATCTAATGCTTTTTCTTGATTACGACAAGCCACATAAACTTTTGCTCCTTTCTGATATAAATCTAATGCAGTTTCAAATCCAATCCCTGTATTTGAACCGGTTACAATAGCTGTTTTTCCTGATAAATTCATAATATTCATTTTAAATTAAATAATAACACAAAGATGAAGATTTTCGAAACGAGGAATGTAGCCAAATCCGTGAATGTTGTAGCCGAAAATGATTTGAAGTATAATTTTGTCTTGTCCTGAAATACGTCTACAGTTAGAATTAATAACAATTTACAATATTGTCTTTAAAAAGTTTTGGATTATTATAAACAAAATCAGGAGTATTTAAATTTAAGTTCCAATGAGTACGATATTGATTATAAAGTTTGATAGCATTGTCTACTTGGTTTTTAGCTGACTGAAAAGACTTAAAATGATCTTTTAAATTGAACTCGTATTTTAAAATTCCATTCAATCTTTCAGCAGCAGCTCTCTCATAAGGATTACCATTATTAGTCATAGAGGGTGTTATATTTTTTTTAGAATTTGCCTTAACAAAATTCGGATTACAGGCGATAGTTACAGCGCCTTTTTTTTGTGATTTTCGAAATCTTTTTTCAACTGTTCGGGTAAGTACTTTTTTACATCCATACCTTCTTCTTCCATAGCTTCAGTGATGTCGAGAAGTATGTCTTTTTCAAGTTCGGAGATTTCTAATTTTTCTTCTAATTCCCTAATTCTTTCCTGTGGCGATTTTTTCATGAGATAAGTTTTGTTAGGGTCGTAAGTTAACTTACCGAAAAGTTTAATCCAAGAATAAATCAAAGATTTGCCTTTAACATGATAGAAAATTCTAGCATCTTCAATAGATCTTT